>JBATJF010000233.1:0-5823 GCA_049668345.1 Gammaproteobacteria bacterium | reverse complement strand
GCGGCGACGTTGTCGGTTGATTGCCGCAGCAACCCGGTGTCGGGGTGCTGCCGGGATTGCGGCCCTGACGCCGTGCGGCTAGATGTTGGCCAGCATGTTCAGTTCATGCAGGATCAGCAGCATGTAGGCCGGGACCAGTGCAAACATGACGTACTTGACAGCAATATAGCGGTAAATCATGAAGTTGTAATGAAACACCAGTACGAGGAGTGCAATGCCGGTGAGTGCCATCTTGACGATGGTGAAGGCATGGATGTTCTTCTGTATCAGCCAGTTCATAAACACATTCATTTCCACCGCACCCTTGTCCAGTAACACGGTGGTAAGAAACGCGTCTGCAAAACAGAGCAGTATGATGAGCAGGGTGGCAGCGAGCGGCACATGGCCATGCCAATCCTTGTAGGAATTCACATGATCCTCATCACGCCGGAACAGGCGACGCCGATTCACAAACAGTGCGCCCTGCAACGTGGACAGCGACGGGTTGCGGCGATCGGAATTGCGCTGCTCGATTGCCCTGCCGTCAATTTTCTGTTGTCCAGGGGTCATCTTCCTCTCATCCTGTTATTTTTTAATAGCTTTTAGTATAGGCAAAGTACATGCCATACGCAGTAAGCCGCTGTTATTTATGCTTGCGCTGTTTTCTTATGACGCGCCACAACTACATTTTTATGCCAATGTGTTAAGCTAGTCAACATTCCGGCACATCGGCAACTCAGTACGCGGCGTATGCAAACAGTTTAATCAAGCGGATACAGGCAGGGGTACCAAAGCCGGGTGATAAACTTCCTGACAGCCGTTTTCTAACAGGCTGAAAAAGCGGGTGCAACGAAGCGGAGCTTTATACAAAAGTCTCTATAATTTTCTTCTCTTATTGACATTTGAGACATATTATGTGAATTGGGTGCTGTATGTGTTCTCGATAAGCGACGGTGCACGTGCCCAAGAGTGGCGCAAAAGCTACTGCAAGCAGATAAGGCATAGCGGGGTAAACACAGGATCTAGTATGCTTAGCCTGCTGCACTCTCAATATATTTGGATGATATACCACTAACCAGGAGGAGACAAAAAAATGGCTGACCTGTTTTCTGACGAGTGGATGAAAAGCTTCATGGCGCAATGGAATGCAGAGCCGGAGCTTTCGGATGCTTTGGCGAAGATCAACTTCAATTCCACAATTGCGTATGGATTCGACGGTGAGGACACGCCGCGGGGTTACATCAAGATAGAAAACGGCAAGGCAACCTCGGCGGGTACCTATAACGGTGAGGAGTTGAGCTGGGACCTGCGCGCTACCTTCGATAACTGGAACAAATGGCTGGTCAAGCCACCGGGAATGATGGGACTGGGCATGGCATACACATCGCGCAAGCTGAAGTTCAATGTCGGTGATTACGGCGCGATGATCAAGGATCCGCGCATGGCTGGTCCGTTCATCAAGAGTTTTTCTGTAATGGGTCGCGCCTGATTGGTACAGGCGCTTTTTTCAGGTGTGTTGATAACAATAATTTGAATTGGGTTCTGCTGCCTCATGGTGATCAGAACGGCACGTTTCGGTCGCTAATAACCCGGGAAGGTTGGCGCTGTCTTCGGACAGCGCCGCATGCTTCGGTGCCGAACCTGACCGTGCCTTTTATTTGTTGTGTGAGGATTAACCATGTTAATCAAAATATATGCTCTGGCTGGAATTTTAACTGCCTGTTTTACAGTTGCACAGGTCGCCCATGCACAGGGACCCGGTGACTCCGTCATCACGGTTCCGAGTATCCCGGTGGGCGCAACCGTCAGCCTGGGCGGCACGGTTGTGCCGATCAAGGATGTGACCTTCTCGGCGCAGATTCCCGGACGCATCAGCAGCATCGCCGGTGAAGAAGGCGATTTCTTCGAGGAAGGCACCGAATTGATCGCCATTGGCATCGATGACCTGCTGGCAAAGCGTCGTGCGGCCTGGGCAAATCTGGCCAATGCCGAGGCGGCATTTCGCAACGCCGGCGTGCAGTATTCCCGCGAGTGGATTTCACCCTATGGTGGCGAGACGAACGACATGATGGGCGGCATGAGTTCCATCATGCGCAACTTCACCAACCCGATGCAGGGTTTTTCCGGTGGCAGTTCGCCCGGTATGGACCGCCACGCACAGCTTTACCAGTACGGTACGCAGATCGAGCAGGCTCGCTCCTCGCTTGAGGCTGCCCGTGCCAGTATCGAGGAAATCGATACCAAGATTCGTGACGCCAAGTCCGTTGCGCCGTTCAAGGGGGTGATTACGAAAAAGCTGGTGGAAGTGGGCGATCCCGTACAACCCGGCCAGCCATTGCTCAAGTTTGCGGATATGTCCCAGTTGCAGATTCAGATCGAGGTCCCGGCGCGGCTGATGCCGGGCGTCAAGAAAGGCATGATCGTGCCGGCACGGCTGGACGTCGGTGATGTCAATGTGCAGGCCCGCGTAGCCACGATTTTCCCGATCGCCGACCCGGACCGGCACACGGTGACTGTCAAGCTCGACCTGCCTGCCGGTGCGCCGGGTGGTGCAGGTATGTATGCCGACGTCATGATCAACGATATCAACGCCAAGGTGCGTGAATTACCGGTTGTGCCCAAGAGTGCACTGGTCTGGCGCGGCAGCCTGCCGGGCATCTACGTGATGAACGAGCAGAACCAGCGTGAGTTGCGCCTGGTCAGGACCGGTGACGACGTCGGTGCCGAAGGCGTCGCAATTCTCTCCGGTTTGCGTGCCGGTGAACGTGTTTTCGTCACGGGAGCGGAATCCGGCGACAAAAAGGGTTCCTGGAACTAGCCGGGCAAGGGGGCAATCTGACTGGAACGGTATGCGCTATCCGGACTGGATGAATTACCCGAATAATAAGGCAGCGATTCGGTACCGCCATGAAACAAGCTTCGGATGTGGTACTGATAAAAGCACGCTAGAAGGCGGAATATAAGTATGGCTGATCAAGAAAAGCAATTTTCCACACCGGTTAACTACGATGCCCATTCGCTGGGTATCGCTGGCAGAACGGCGCGACTGTTCATCACCTCGCCGGTCACGCCCATGATACTGATTGTATCGCTGCTGGTCGGTTTGCTTGGTCTGTTCTTTACCCCGCGTCAGGAAGACCCGCAAATCTCGGTGCCCATGATCGACGTGTTCGTCCAGTATCCGGGCGCCTCCGCGGAACAGGTTGCCAGCCTGGTCACGGAACCACTGGAACGGCTGTTGCAGGAAATCCATGGCGTGCGTCATACCTACACGGCCACTGAACGCGGGCGTGCGATGGTTACCGTCCGGTTCAAGGTGAACGAGGACATGGGCGAGTCCATCGTCAAGGTGCATGACAAGATCATGTCCAACATGGACAAGATTCCCCCCAACGTACAACAGCCATTGATCAAGCCGGTCGCGGTCGACGATGTTCCGATTGTGACGTTGACGCTATGGTCAAAAGATATCGATGATGGCGCCTTGCGCCTCCTCGCCCTGGACCTGCTGCAACGCCTCGGCGAGGTGGAAGGCACCGGCAAGGGGTTCATCGTCGGCGGGCGCGAGGATCAGGTCAAGGTCGAGGTCATGCCGGAGCGCCTGTCCGGCTATGGCATCAGCATGCAGCAGGTCGCGCAGACCATCCAGACAGCCAATTCCGAGCAGACGGCGGGCGACGTCGAGTCGGGTGGCCTGGCCTTTACGGTACGAACCGGCTCTTTTCTGACCAGTGCCAAGGAGATCGGGCGGCTGGTTATCGGTATACGCCAGGGTGCGCCGGTCTATGTGCGGGATGTTGCCAGGGTTGTCGATGAGCCGGCAGAACCCTCCCAGATGGTTACCTACTACACCGGGCCGGCGTATGAAGGTGATACCGGCCCGTCAGTTGGTAATCCTGCGGTTACTGTTGCGATTGCAAAAAAGGAAGGCACCAACGGCGTTACCATTGCGCACAAAATCCTGGACAAGGTGGAGGCGCTGAAGTACGACCTGATTCCTGCCAATGTCAATGTCGCGGTAACGCGTAACTATGGCAAGACCGCCGATGACAAGGTGAACGAGTTGCTGCAGGCCATGCTCGAAGCGGCCGCCATCGTTTCGATACTGTGTCTGGTCGGCCTGGGACTGCGTGCCGCAATCGTGGTTATCGCGGTTATCCCCGTGGTGATCCTGCTCACCATCTGGTGGGCAATGATGGTGGATTACACCGTTGACCGCGTTAGCCTGTTCGCGTTGATCTTCGCGATCGGCATCCTGGTCGATGACGCGACCGTGGTCGTCGAGAATATTTTCCGGCACTGGCTCCTCAAGGGCAAAACCAGTGTCGCCGTTGCAATCGATGCCGTACGCGAGGTGGGCAACCCTACCATCCTGGCAACGTTCACCATTATCGCGGCCCTGCTGCCGATGGGCTGGGTCAGTGGCCTGATGGGCCCCTATATGCGGCCGATACCCGTGCTGGGTTCCTCCGCCATGTTCTTTTCGCTGGTCGCCGCGTTCATCTTCACGCCCTGGATGGCGGTCAAGCTGGCGCCCAGACATGCTGCACTTAAACGTGCAGAAGAAAAGGAAAAGCGGGCCCACGAGCGCATCAGCAGGTTTTACCGGCCGATCATCATGCCGCTCATCAACAACCGCAAACTCGGTCTGTTGTTCCTGTTTCTGGTCATCGGTGTGACCGCCGGTCTCTGCGTGACGTTCTACACCCAGCAGGTGGCCGTGAAGATGCTGCCGTTCGACAACAAGCCGGAATTTTCCGTCATCGTGAACATGCCGGAAGGCACGGCCATGCCGGATACTGCCAATGTCGTTATGTCGCTGGCGGAGGCAGTCAAGGAAATACCGGAAGTCACCGCGGTCGTGACCTATGCCGGAACTGCGCAGCCATTCAATTTCAACGGCATGGTCAGGCACTACTACCTCAGGCAACGTCCGTGGGAAGGTGACCTGCTGGTCATGCTGAAAGACAAGAACGATCGCGAGCGTGGCAGTCACGAGATAGCCGTGGTTGCGCGCTCGATACTGAAACCGATCGCCGACCGCCTGGGCGCCACGATAGCCGTCGTCGAAATGCCGCCAGGTCCGCCCGTACTGCAAACCGTTGTCGCCGAGGTCTATGGCCCGGATGCCGAGACACGCCGCCAGGTGGCGACCGACCTGACCGCCATGTTCGAAGCCGTTGAGGATGTTGTCGATGTAGACACTTACATGGCCGATCCCTACGAGTTCTGGCGTTTCGATGTCGATACCGAAAAGGCCGTCCGGCGCGGGATATCGGTCGATACCATCAACGGCACGCTGGCGATGGCCATGGGCAGTTACAAGCTGGGCGACATCAAGCGCGGCACCGTGCTGGAGCCGACCTATATCGTCATGCAGATTCCATTGGCGATTCGCTCACAGGTCACGCGGCTGGGCGACCTGCCGGTGCCGACGGCGGATGGCCGGACCGTACCCCTGTCAGAGCTGGGGACGTTCAGTAAAGAATACGAAGACCCAACCATCTACACCATCGATCTGCGCGGTGTGGAGTATGTCACCGGCGAGATGCAGGGCAGACTGGGTGCGCCGATCTACGGCATGCTGGCTATCGATGATTACGTCAAGGAGTATGTGACACCTGACGGGGTGAAAATGCCCACCATGCCGATCACCCTGCTCGAACTGATCAAGGATGATTCGACATCACACTTCGAGTGGACCGGCGAGTGGACGGTGACCTACGAAACGTTCCGTGACATGGGCGGCGCCTTCATGGCGGCACTGATCCTGATATATGGACTGATTGTCTGGGAGTTCAAGAACTTCGCCCTGGCCGGCATCATCATGTCGCCGATCCCGGT
>JBATJF010000232.1:0-13321 GCA_049668345.1 Gammaproteobacteria bacterium | reverse complement strand
TCGAAGCCTATGAAAAACAGCTGGAGGAAATGCGTGAATCCTTCGGTGCCATGCTGCGCCAGCTGCCGAACGAGACCGAGGTTGCCGACCTGCTGGTGGATGTGTCCCAGACCGGCCTGGCGAGTGGCCTCGAATTCGAGCTGTTCCAGCCGGGGGGAGAGAATCCCCGCGAATTCTACGCCGAGATGCCGATCAACATCCGCGTTATCGGGAACTATCACGAGTTTGGTGATTTTGTCAGTGGCGTTGCGGCCTTGCCCCGCATCGTGACACTTCACAACATCCGAATCGGCCGGGTTAGCGCTACCAGCACCACCCTGGCGATGGACCTGACTGCCAAGACCTACCGTTACCTTGAAGATAACGAGAGGGGTGGGGAGGCTGCAAAATGATGGCCTCTTTCAATATCAGAATCTGCCGTATTATCCTGGCGGCTGCAGCAACAGCCGGACTTGCCGGATGCTCGGGCGATCCGACCGCAGACTTGATAGATTATGCGGATAAGGTGAAAAACCAGCAGGTGTCGCGTATCGAACCGCTGCCGGAATTCAGGCCGTACGAGTCATTCCTGTACGCGGCATCCGATCTGCGTGATCCCTTTACCATACCGACTTTTACAAACCAGCAGGCGCTGGCACTGCCGACCGCAAGCAATGGCATTACGCCGGACTTCGACCGTCCGCGCGAACCGCTCGAGGAATTCCCGCTCGACAGCCTGCGCATGGTCGGAACCCTGGAGCAGCATGAAGCCAACTGGGCACTGATCAATGACACGGACGGCACCATCCACCGTGTACAGGCGGGCAATTACGCCGGACAGAACTTCGGAAAAATAACACGCGTGAGCGAATACGAAGTTGAACTTACAGAAATCGTTCCAGATGGTATCGGGGGCTGGATGGAGCGCCAGGCCACGATTGCGATAAGTGAATAATCCCACAGGGTGACAGCAATGATCGGAAATATTTCTCGCCGTTTGCCAGCAAGCAAAAATTCTATTGTGCAGACAGACAGGCGCCAGGGCCGGACGCTATGGCGCAACCTGTTGACTGCCGCATACCTAATATTTGGCGGCATCATTACTGCTCATGCAGCGGGCAACACGCTACAGTCCGTTGATTTCAGCAGCCTGCCTGGCAACAAGGCCCAGATCATCCTGACAATGAGTCAGCCGGCCGCAGCACCGCTCAGTTTCACCATCGACAATCCGGCCCGTATAGCACTTGATTTCCCCGATACGGCCAACGGCCTTGCCACCCGCTCCCAGGATATTGGCATCGGCATGGCGGACAGCATCACCGTCGTGGAGGCAAAGGGCCGCACGCGGGTCGTTGTTAACCTGGTTGACATGGTTCCCTACGAGGCCCATGCAGATGGCAACAAGGTTGTGCTGACCATACAGAATGCAGGTCGTGAGCTCTCCGATGCCGCGGCTGTTGCGGCACAGGCGACCGGTGGCAGCAGCAACATGATCAGCAACATCGATTTCCGGCGCGGCACCGGCGGCGAGGGCCGTGTCATCGTGACCCTGTCGGATCCTTCCATTCCGGTTGACATGCGCCAGGAAAGCGGGCTGGTCGTGGTGGATTTCTACCGTGCCCAGCTTCCGCGTGAACTGGAGCGCCGCCTGGATGTGCTCGATTTTGCCACCCCGGTCAAGACCATCGATGCCTATACCAAGGGCGAAAACGTCCACATGGTCATCACGCCGATGGGCAACTACGACTACATCGCCTACCAGGCCGACGACCAGTTCACCATCGAGGTACGTCAGCTGACCAAGCAGGAAGTCGAGGAGAAGAAGAAGGACGAGTTCGGCTATTCAGGCGAGCGCCTGTCCCTCAATTTCCAGGACATCGAGGTCCGCTCGGTGCTGCAGCTTATAGCCGACTTCACTGGCATCAACGTTGTGGTGAGCGATACCGTCAAGGGCAGCCTGACCCTGCGGCTCAAGAACGTGCCCTGGGACCAGGCGCTGGACATCATTCTCAAGACCAAGGGCCTCGCCATGCGCCAGACCGGCAATGTCATGCTGGTTGCTCCGAGCGAGGAAATCGCAGCCCGCGAAAAACTGGAGCTTGAATCCCAGAAGCAGATCCAGGAACTGGAGCCGCTGTATTCCGAATATCTGCAGATCAACTACGCCAAGGCGTCGGATATTACCGCGTTACTGAAGAGCGGGGACACTACCCTTATGTCCGATCGCGGCATGGTCACGGTAGATGAACGCACCAACACACTGCTGGTGCAGGATACCGCCGCGAAACTGGCCGAGATCCGCAAGCTGATCGCCCAGCTGGACATCCCGGTCCGCCAGGTGCTGATCGAGTCCCGCATCGTACTGGCCAACAACGACTTCGCTCGCGAACTGGGTGTGCAGTTTGGCGTGGCCAAGCGGACCACCTACGACAACGACCATATCCTGACCATCGGCGGTACGCAGGAAAACGGCTTCGAAGTCACCGGCCCGCAGACCGGCTTCAACCCGGGAGACAATACAGAAGGTCTGCTGGTTGACCTGCCGATTGCCTCAGCTGGCAGCTCGATCGGCCTGGCCATCGGCAAGCTGGGCAGCCACCTTCTGCAGCTCGAGCTGAGTGCCCTCGAGTCGGAAGGCAAGGGCGAAGTGATTTCCAGCCCGCGCGTGCTGACCTCGAACCAGAAGGCCGCCTACATCGAGACCGGCACCGAGGTACCGTACCAGGAAAGCACCTCCAGCGGCGCCACCAGCATTTCATTCAAGAAGGCCGTACTACGGCTCGAGGCCACGCCGCAGATTACCCCGGATGACCGCATCATCATGGACCTGCTGATCAACAAGGATGCGGTCGGCGAGATCACGGCCACAAACGTGCCGACTATTGATACCAACGAGATCTCCACCCAGGTCCTGGTCGACAACGGCGAAACCCTGGTACTGGGCGGCATCTACGAGGAAACCAACACCCAGGCCATCACGCGCACGCCGTTCTTCGGAGAACTGCCCGTTATCGACTGGTTGTTCAAGCGCACGGTCAAGGAACACGACAAGCAGGAATTGCTGATCTTCGTGACCCCCAAGATCGTCAAGGAAGATTTCCGCCTCTGACACCACCCGGCTGGCAATACTTGCCAGCCGGCCGTTATTCTGGCATACCTGCCCGGCATGAAAGTGCCGGGCAATTTGTTTTTAACGGGCCCTATGGGGGCCGGCAAGTCCACCATAGGTCGCCAGTTGTCCAGACAACTGAATATGCCCTTTCACGACAGCGACCATGAAATCGAGCAGCGTACCGGTGTCGACATCCCGCTGATCTTCGAGCTCGAGGGTGAGGCAGGCTTCCGCAAGCGTGAAAGCGCCCTCATCGACGAACTGACCCAGCTCGATGGCATCATCCTGGCAACCGGTGGAGGGGCGATCCTGGATCCGCAAAACAGGGAACATCTCGCCAGCCGGGGCACGGTGATATACCTGCATGCCTCGGTCAACCAGCAGCTCAAGCGTACCGGCCATGACCGGAACCGGCCGTTACTGCAGACCCCCGACCCGCGCAAAACACTCGAGGAACTGATGGCAATCCGCGACCCCCTGTACCGTGAAACCGCCGATATCGTCATCAACACAGACGGCATGCGCGTCATGGACGTGGTCAAACAGGTCATCAGGCAGCTCGACTGACGGACCCGTTTTGCGTGCCACCCGCCTTTTTCGCTATGCTGGACTTGTTTTCCTGACAGTTACAGACCGATGCAAACACTAACCGTCGACCTCGGGGAGCGCAGCTACCCCATCCACATCGGGCAGGGATTGCTCACCAACAAGGTATTGCTGACGCCGCACATCCGCGGGCGGCAGGTCATGGTAGTGAGCAACGAGACCGTCGCTCCGCTGTATCTTGAGCCGGTGCTTGGCATGCTGGCAGACCATGATGTGTCCACTGTTATCCTCCCGGACGGCGAGCAATACAAGAACCTGGAAACCCTGAATACCATCTACACCGCTCTGCTGGAGCGCCGGCTCAACCGCGGTTGCACACTGGTCGCACTTGGCGGTGGCGTGGTTGGCGACATTACCGGCTTCGCTGCCGCCAGCTATCAGCGTGGCGTCCCCTTCGTACAGATCCCCACTACCCTGCTGGCCCAGGTGGACTCGTCGGTTGGCGGCAAGACCGGTGTCAACCATCCACTGGGCAAGAACATGATCGGCGCCTTCCACCAGCCACGTTGCGTACTTATCGACACCGATACGCTGGACACGCTGGATGACCGTCAGCTTGCCGCGGGACTCGCGGAAGTCATCAAGTACGGCCTGATATACGATGCGGACTTCTTCAACTGGCTGGAACTGAATATCGGGGCATTGAAGGCGCGCGACAAACAGGCCCTGGCCCATGCTATCGAGCGTTCCTGCGCCATCAAGGCGGAAATCGTTGCCGCGGATGAACGTGAAAGCGGCAAGCGCGCCCTGCTGAATCTCGGCCATACCTTCGGTCACGCCATCGAAACCGGCACGGGCTATGGCAACTGGCTGCATGGCGAAGCCGTGGCTGCCGGCATGGTCATGGCAGCGGACCTGTCAGCACGCCACGGCTGGCTGACACAAACCGACGTCGAGCGCACCACCGCCCTGCTGCGCCAGGCAAACCTGCCAGTCGCGCCACCGCCGGAGATGAGCGAACAGCAATTCCTCGACCTCATGGCCGTCGACAAAAAAGCCATCGACAGCGGCCTGCGCCTGGTCCTGCTCAAGGCCATCGGCACGGCGATGCTGACCGCCGACTACCGACCCGAGCTGTTGAGAGCAACACTCAGTGCCGCAGCCTGAAACATGAACACGGCCGCCGGCAGGGAACCGCAGCTGGCTCGCTATGCGGCCACCACGGACCGCTCCAGGGGCCGCCGATATCCGGAGCCCGCCCCTGCCTATCGCAGCGAATATCAGCGTGACCGGGACCGCATCATCCACTCGGCCGCTTTCAGGCGTCTCGAATACAAGACACAGGTCTTCGTTAATCACGAGGGTGACCTGTTCCGTACCCGCCTGACACACTCGATCGAGGTCGCGCAGGTTGCACGCTCCATCGCCCGCGCATTGCAGCTGAACGAGGACCTGACCGAGGGCATCGCACTGGCGCACGACCTCGGTCACACGCCCTTCGGTCATGCGGGTCAGGATGCGCTGAATGCCTGCATGCAGGATTACGGTGGCTTCGAACATAACCTGCAGTCACTGCGCGTGGTCGACGAGCTTGAGGAACGCTATGCGGAATTCCCCGGTCTCAACCTGACTTTTGAAACACGAGAAGGCATTCTCAAGCATTGTTCGCGCAAAAATGCGGAAGCCCTGGGTGAACTGGGCGAACGAATTCTGAACCGGCTGCAGCCTTCTCTCGAGGCGCAACTGACCAATCTGGCAGATGAAATTGCCTATAACAGTCACGACGTCGATGACGGCCTGCGCTCCGGCCTGATCGATGTCGAGGCTCTCACTGAAGTCACCCTGTTCCGCGAGCAATACGACACCGTGCGCAAAAGTTATCCGCAGCTGGCCGCGCGCCGCACCATCCACGAGGTGGTGCGGCGCCTGATCGGCTGCCAGGTGATCGACCTGGTCGAGACCAGCGCGGCGCGGCTGGCCGCGGCCGCACCGGCCGATATCGAGGCCGTGCGGGCACACAGGGAACCACTGATCAGCTTCAGCGAAGCCATGCGTGAAAAAAACCGGGAACTGAAGCGCTTCCTGCGCACCCGCCTCTACCGTCACTACCGCGTTCACCGCATGACCTCGAAAGCTGCGCAGACTATCACCGCCCTGTTCAACACATTTTTCAAAGACCCGCGCCTGCTGCCGGACGATGCCTACCGGCATGTACAGGAACTGCAATCTGCCGGCGGGGACAGCGGCCAGGCACGTGCCATAGCCGATTACATCGCCGGCATGACAGACCGCTATGCCATCGCCGAATATGATCGCGTGTTCAACCCGGCGATCTAGGACCAGATCACAACAACAGAAACTCGCGCAAAGACGCAAAGAACGCAGAGAACGCAGAGAACGCAGAGATCGTGGCAATATTGCAACTACAGGCATGTATAAAATTCAGAATAAATTCCTCATGAGTTTCATTTCCACCAAAATTTTTTCATATTTTTCTCTGCGCCTCTGCGGCTCTTCGCGAATTATATATTGCCCATTTGGGCGTTAAATCATGCGTATCTACATGCAAATCCCGCCACAGGACGACAAGGCGCCACGCTTCTATCACCTGCACCTGCAGGAGGACCTGCTCGAGGGCTGGTCGCTGATCCGTGAATGGGGTTACCAGGGCGCGCGCGGCCGCGTCGTGCGCGAACAGTTTCCGGACCGTGACAGCGCCGAGGCCGCACTGATCCGGGCACGTGATGAACAGCTCAAACGCGGTTACCGTGTCGTCTTCATCCAGAGCCGGCCCGAATAGCCTGCCTGCCATCGTCCATACCCCTGATAAGGAAGGGGAAAAACAACAACACCCAAATTGAACCACCGGCCCGGCGGCGCTATACTGTTTGGCCTTTTGCGCGGGTGCCGGTAACTGGCACCGCACCTCACAAGCGCAATGATGGGAATATCGTATCTTGTTGTTTAATATGGTTTTTTATGGTATCCGAGGGAATGCCTGTCTGGCGCCCTGGCACACAATAAAGAAGGTGTCCCCGATGACTCACGGCATGCTGCCTCCTCGACAAGGTCTGTACGATCCGTCAAATGAACACGACGCCTGTGGTGTCGGGTTCGTGGCCAATGTCAAGGGCCGAAAAAGTCACGAGATCGTCCAGCAGGGTCTGCGCATCCTGGAAAACCTCACCCACCGCGGCGCCGTAGGTGCCGATCCGCTGGCCGGCGATGGCGCCGGCATCCTGATGCAGGTACCGGATGAATTCCTGCGCGCGGAATGTGACAGACTGGGCATCGATTTACCTGCTGCCGGCGACTACGGTATTGGCATGGTGTTCCTGCCGCGACAGGAAGACACACGCCGCTTTTGTGAAGCGCTGATCGAACAGACCATCGCCGAGGAAGGCCAGACCCTGCTGGGCTGGCGCGATGTGCCGGTAAACAGCTCCGGACTCGGAAAGAGCGTGCAGCGCGTCGAGCCTGTGATGCGCCAGGTCTTCGTTGGCAAGGGCAGCGGTATTGCCAATGGCGACGGATTCGAGCGCAAGCTGTTCATCATCCGCAAGCGCCTGGAAAATACCGTGCGCGATTCCGGCAGGGAGGGCAGCAACTGTTTTTACGTGCCGTCCATGTCCGCACGCACCCTATGCTACAAGGGCATGCTGCTCGCCAACCAGGTAGGCAGCTACTATACCGACCTCAACGACACGCGCATGACATCCGCGCTGGCGCTGGTGCACCAGCGATTTTCCACCAACACCTTCCCGTCGTGGGACCTTGCGCACCCGTTCCGCATGATCGCCCACAACGGCGAGATCAACACCCTGCGCGGCAACATCAACTGGATGAACGCACGCCGCCACTCCATGGCATCTGAATTGTTCGGCGATGACCTGAAGAAGTTGTGGCCGCTGATCGCCGAGGGCCAATCCGATTCGGCCTGTTTCGACAATGCGCTCGAATTGCTGGTAACGGGCGGCTACTCCATGGCGCATGCCATGATGCTGCTGATTCCAGAGGCCTGGGCCGGCAACCCGCTGATGGATGAAAAGCGCCATGCCTTCTATGAATACTTTGCCGCGGTGATGGAGCCATGGGATGGTCCTGCCGCCGTGGCGTTTACCGACGGCCGCCAGATCGGCGCCACACTGGACCGCAACGGGCTGCGCCCGGCGCGCTACCTGATCACCGACGACGACCTGGTGGTGATGGCATCCGAAATGGGCGTGCTCGACATCCCGCAGGAACGTATCGTCAAGAAATGGCGCCTGCAGCCGGGCAAGATGTTCCTCATCGATCTCGAGCAGGGCCGCATCATCGATGATGCCGAACTCAAGGAAACGCTGGCCAACAGTCACCCCTACCAGGACTGGCTGGACAAGACCCAGATCCGGTTGAAAAAGCTGCCGGGCGAAGTCGGCCCGATGACCCCGGACCACGCCACCCTGCTCGACCGGCAGCAGGCCTTCGGCTACACCCAGGAAGACATCAAATTCCTGATGACGCCGATGGCACTCACCGGCCAGGAGGCCGTCGGTTCGATGGGCGCCGACAACCCGATCGCCGTGCTGTCGAACAAGCCCAAGCCGCTGTCGAACTATTTCAAGCAGAACTTCGCCCAGGTCACGAATCCGCCGATTGACCCGATCCGCGAGGAACTGGTGATGTCGCTGGTCTCGCTGATCGGCCCGCGCCCGAACCTGCTCGACCTCGAATCAGCCGGCGAGCATATGCGCCTCGAGGTCAGCCAGCCGATCCTGACCAACACCGACATCGAGCGCATCCGTCACATCGAGGATCACACCGATGGTGCGTTCCGCACAAAAACCGTCGATATCTGCTATCCGGCCAGCACCGGCGCCAGCGGCATGGAAGGCGCACTGGCCGCCGTATGCCGGCACGCCGAACAGGCCGTCAGCGAAGGCTACAACATCCTGATACTGTCCGACCGCCGCGTCGACGCCGATCACATCGCCATCCCCGCCCTGCTGGCTACGGCCAGCGTGCATCATCACCTGGTGCGTGCCGGCCTGCGCACCGTGGCCGGCCTGGTAATCGAGACCGGCGCCGCGCGCGAGGTGCACCAGTTCGCCACGCTCGCCGGTTACGGCGCGGAGGCAATCAATCCCTACCTGGCGTTCGAATCGCTGGAAGCCCTGCGCGCCCAGCTGCCCGGTGACCTGGATGCCGAGACAGTCAAGAAACGTTATATCAAGGCGGTCGGCAAGGGCCTGCTCAAGGTGATGTCCAAGATGGGCATCTCGACCTACCAGTCCTACTGCGGCGCGCAGATCTTCGATGCGGTCGGCCTGAACACCCCGTTCGTCGATGCCTACTTCACGGGCACCGCGACCACCATCGAGGGCATCGGCCTGGCCGAGGTCGCCGAGGAAACCGTGCGCTGGCACCGCGATGCCTACAGCGACAACCCGATCTATCGAAACAGCCTCGACGTCGGCGGCGACTACGCGTTCCGCATGCGCGGTGAAGACCATATGTGGACGCCGGACACCATTGCCAAGCTGCAGCATTCGACGCGCGCCAATGACGCCGGCAAATTCCGGGAATTCGCGCAGCTGGTCAACGAA
The DNA here is from genome assembly GCA_049668345.1 of Gammaproteobacteria bacterium. GTDB lineage: Bacteria > Pseudomonadota > Gammaproteobacteria > UBA9214 > UBA9214 > UBA9214. The sequence continues at coordinate 4,099 of JBATJF010000232.1, read as the reverse complement.
CAGAACGAGCGGCTGATGAATCTGCGCGGGCTGTTCGAGCTGAAGTTCTCCGATCAGCCGGTGCCGCTCGAGGAGGTCGAACCCGCAAAAGAGATCGTCAAGCGCTTCTCGACCGGCGCGATGTCATTCGGCTCGATTTCCTACGAGGCCCACTCGACGCTGGCCATCGCCATGAACCGCATTGGCGGCAAGTCCAACACCGGCGAGGGAGGTGAGCTTGTCGAGCGTTTCAAGCCGCTGTCCAATGGCGACTCCGCACGTTCCGCCATCAAGCAGGTGGCCTCGGGGCGATTCGGCGTCACCACTGAATACCTGGTCAATGCCGACGTCATCCAGATCAAGATGGCACAGGGCGCGAAGCCCGGCGAGGGTGGCCAGCTGCCAGGTCACAAGGTGGATGCCACGATAGCGAAGGTACGTCACTCAACCCCGGGTGTCGGCCTGATTTCGCCGCCGCCGCACCACGACATCTATTCCATCGAGGACCTGGCGCAGCTCATCCATGACCTGAAGAACGCCAACCCGCAGGCGGACATCAGCGTCAAGCTGGTGGCCGAGGTCGGTGTCGGCACGGTCGCAGCAGGTGTGTCCAAGGCGCATGCAGACCATGTCACCATCGCCGGTTACGACGGCGGCACCGGCGCCAGCCCGCTGACCTCGATCAAGCATGCCGGTTCGCCCTGGGAGATCGGCCTGGCCGAGACCCACCAGACGCTGGTGCTGAACAACCTGCGCTCGCGTATCGCGGTACAGGTCGACGGCGGCATGCGCACCGGCCGTGACGTTGTCATTGGCGCGTTGCTCGGCGCCGATGAATTCGGCTTCGCCACCGCACCGCTGATCGTCGAGGGCTGCATCATGATGCGCAAGTGCCACCTCAACACCTGCCCGGTCGGCGTTGCCACCCAGGACCCGGAACTGCGCCGCCGCTTCACCGGCAAGCCGGAGCACGTCATAAACTACTTCTTCTTCGTCGCCGAGGAAATTCGCGAACTGATGGCGCAACTCGGCTACCGCAAGTTCGATGACATGATCGGTCAGTCACAGCACATCAACATGCGCCGCGCCATCAAGCACTGGAAGGCGCACGGACTGGACTACTCGCGCATCCTGCACAAGCCGAGGCCGGCCCCGGGCGTGGGTATCCACCACTGCGAAAAACAGGATCACGGCCTGGACAAGGCGCTGGACAGGCAGCTCATCGAGCTGGCCAGGCCGGCGCTGGAGCACCAGCAGCCGGTGCAGATCAGCCTGCCGGTCAAGAATACCAATCGCACCGTCGGTACCATGCTGTCCGGCGAAGTGGCAAAACGCTATGGCCACGCCGGCCTGCCGGAAGACACCATCAGCATCACCCTGCGCGGCATCGCCGGACAGAGCTTTGGCGCATTCGTCGCACACGGCGTCAGCATCACCCTCATTGGCGAAGGCAACGACTACGTCGGCAAGGGCCTCAGTGGCGGTCGCCTGGTGGTGTATCCACCGCCTGAAGCGCCGATCATGGCGGAAGACAATATCATCGTCGGCAATACCGTGCTGTACGGCGCCATCAGCGGTGAATGCTATTTACGCGGCGTGGCAGGCGAGCGATTCGCCGTACGCAACTCCGGCGCGACCACGGTCGTCGAAGGCGTCGGCGATCATGGCTGCGAATATATGACCGGCGGCATCGTGGTGGTACTGGGCGAATCCGGGCGCAACTTCGCAGCCGGCATGAGCGGCGGCATCGCCTATGTGCTCGATGAGCGCGGCGACTTTGAACAGCGCTGCAACCTCGCCATGGTCGAACTCGAGCCGATCCCGGCGGAAGACGAGGCACTGGAACAGCTCGACCACCAGGGTGGCGACCTCGAAACGCACGGTCTGGTGGAAATCGGCCGCGACATGACCCGTCATGACGCCCTGCGCCTGAACTACCTGATCCGGCGGCACGTTCATTACACGGACAGTGCGCGCGGCCGGCTGATACTGGACAACTGGAATGAGTACTTGCCGAAATTCATCAAGGTCATGCCGGTCGATTACCGGCGCGCACTGCAGGAAATGCAGACCTCGCAGCAAGCGGCCGGACAGGCTGCCGGCAGGGGGAACTGAGCATGGGTAAGCCAACCGGTTTCCTGGAGTACAATCGTCACGAGCGGAGCTACGCGCCGGCCGCCGATCGTGTACAGCATTTCCGCGAATTCGTAATCCCGCTCGCCGAGGATGAAATCAGGGTGCAGGGCGCACGCTGCATGGATTGCGGCATACCGTTCTGCCACCAGGGCTGTCCGGTCAACAATATCATCCCGGACTGGAACGACCTGGTCTACCACGGCAACTGGCAGGAGGCGCTCGCCGTACTGCAGTCAACCAATAATTTTCCGGAATTCACCGGCCGTATCTGCCCGGCCCCGTGCGAAGAGGCCTGCACACTCAACCTCGATAACAATCCGGTCACCATCAAGACCATCGAGTGCGCCATTGTCGACAAGGGCTGGGAGCAGGGCTGGATACAGCCACAGCCGGCCGCACATAAAACCGGCAAAAAGGTAGCCGTCGTCGGTTCCGGCCCTGCCGGCATGGCCTGTGCACAGCAGCTGGCGCGCGCCGGCCACGACGTCGAGGTATTCGAGAAAAGCGACCGTATCGGCGGTCTGCTGCGATACGGCATTCCCGATTTCAAGATGGAAAAACACATCATCGACCGGCGCATGGCGCAGATGGAAGCCGAGGGTGTCACGTTCCGTACCAATGCGCACATCGGTGCCGGCATTCCGGCCAGCGAGTTGCTGGGCAGTTTCGATGCCGTTGCGCTGACCGGCGGGTCGGAACATCCGCGTGACCTCGAAGCCCCAGGGCGTGAACTGGACGGTGTGCACTTCGCCATGAGCTTCCTGCCGCAGCAGAACAAGCGCAATGCCGGCGACAGCATCAACCCGTCCGTAGCGCTGAGCGCAAAGGACAAGCACGTCATCGTCATCGGTGGCGGTGATACCGGCTCCGACTGCATCGGCACTTCGTTCCGCCAGGGCGCACTGTCCGTTACCCAGCTGGAGATCATGCCGAAGCCGCCGGAGAAAGAGAACAAGGGCCTGACCTGGCCGGAGTGGCCGAACAAGCTGCGCACCTCCAGCTCGCAGAATGAAGGCGCCGTGCGTGACTGGTCGGTCGCCACAAAATCCATCGAGGGCAAGGACGGCAAGGTCACCGCGATCGTCTGCGTGCGCGTGGACTGGCTGAAAGATGCCCAGGGCCGCTGGCAGATGCAGGAAATCCCGGGCAGCGAGTTCCGGCTCAAGGCCGACATGGTACTGCTGGCGATGGGCTTCGTGCACCCGGTACATCAAGGCATGCTCGAGGAACTGGGTGTCGAGCTCGATCCGCGCGGCAACGTCAAGGGCAGCACCGAAGGCGACAATGCCTACCACACCACGATCGACAAGGTATTCACCGCCGGCGACATGCGCCGCGGCCAGTCGCTGGTGGTCTGGGCGATCCGCGAGGGTCGGCAGTGCGCGCGGGCCATCGACGAGTATCTGATGGGCAGTTCGGAACTACCGAGATAATGGCTTCAATCTAATGAGTGCACTTAACATACTTAATCGGCACTCATTGCTTGCATGCATCACAAGCGAAAATTTAAATTTCTTGCAGGTTTCGCCCCACTGGGGCGAGGTACTTTTCTCTGCTCCGCCAAAGACCAATTCGCCGGGAGCGAATTTGGACAGCCGCAGGATGGCCCGAAGGGCGAAGTCCAGGGATGGACTTCGCAAAAGTACCCAAAAGAAATGCGGGCCCGAAGGCTTGCCCGTCCAGTCATCTGCGCTGACTGGACGGGTGCCCTGCGCTTCTCGCCGGTTTGGGCGCTCGCCGAACTCGCAGGATTTGCCGCGCCTTCCGGCTTGCAAATCCAGCTCGACAGGGCGGCTCGCTCAATCCCAAATCGGCTGCGATGCTCGGCGGCGCCTGACGGGACCAAACGGTGCCACCCCTTTACCCCCCGTTGGCCGCGCCGAGTACCGCAGCCAGGCCGGGATCAAGGCGCGCACCCTGTCCGAGGCAAGTCGGAACGGGATGAACATCCCGCTCCGACTCCGAGTTGTGCGCGCCCCCGGCC
>JBATJF010000231.1:0-2258 GCA_049668345.1 Gammaproteobacteria bacterium | reverse complement strand
TCCCTGGGGTTGGATTGGCGTCGTACCGCTCGCTACCGGTGTGCTTGGCTGGTGCCCGGTATACACGCTGTTTGGCTTCAAGACCTGCAAGATCGCCTGAAGCCATGGGCCGGTCCGGCCAAACAATAACGGGGTCGGACCAACGCATGGCGTTGAAGCTACTTGAGTTATCCTTCGTATGGCCATCCCTGGAAAGCTCAAGCGGGGGTATTTCACAGGGAGAATGTACGATCTAAAGAAACACTCCATCGGAATGGCCCCGCGGCCGCGGGATACAAGTTCGCATTGGAGCGTGTTTCGTCATGTAATGGCGCTTCCCGGATGATTCTTGACCCGGTATTTTGAGTGTTTCGTTCTACTGGGCAAATTGTTGCGTTGCTCTGACCCCGTATGTACACATCCAACCCGTTGGATGCGGTGACTGTTACGAACCGCATCAGTTACGAAATGATGCACTGCGCCGCGCTCAGCGCATCCTGCAGCGGTTACATGCCACGCATGGAATTGATCTAACACCCCGACCGGAGAATATATCCGGCCCTCTTTTCACTCCGGACCCCTGCACCCCACAGGGAATTCACTGGCGCACCACCAGGGCCAGACGATCATCGGGCAGAATGCGGTGTCGGCCAGATCGATAGTCTTTTCCTATGATGTCTATCTAATCAATCTATTTAACTTATTACCATCAGGCGCCTATATTCAATCCTGCAGCAGCGGAGAGTCCCGAGATGAAAAAGACGATGTCATTCGCGATAGTCCATTTCATGGTGGCATTCACTGTGGGATATCTGCTCAGCGGGAGCGTCATGGTCGGTGGCGCCATTGCAGTGATCGAGCCGATGGTCAACACCATTGCTTACCACTTTCACGAGCTGGCGGGATAGCCGCATACCAGCATCAGTAACCAACGATTCTGTCAATCAAGGAGCACTAGTCATGGAAATCGATATTGGTATTGACGAACAGAGCCGGCACGAGATTTCGCAAGGTCTGGCGAAATTACTGGCCGACAGCTACACCCTGTATCTCAAGACCCATAACTATCACTGGAACGTTACCGGGCCCATGTTCAATACCCTGCATCTGATGTTCGAACAGCAGTACACCGAACTGGCGATTGCGGTTGATGTCATCGCAGAGCGTATCCGCGCCCTGGGTGAAGCGGCACCGGGTTCCTACAGCGCGTATGCGAAACTGACATCCATCGAGGAAGAAGAAGCCGTGCCTGGCGCTGAAGAGATGATCAGGCAACTGGTGAAAGGTCAGGAAGCCGTGGTAAAAACGGCCCGCTCGGTTTTCCCGGCTGCTGAAGCGGCAAATGATGAACCCACAGCGGATTTGCTCACTCAGCGCATGCAGATACACGAGAAAAACGCCTGGATGCTGCGCAGCATGCTTTCCTGAAAGGAGCCCTCACCAATGTCAGGCGTTCGTCAACTATCCGGAATGGCTGCAAGCCCGAAAGTGCTGCGTGTGGCAGATGTCCAGGATCTTGATGCCATCAACCGCATAATCGAACGGGCCATCATGACATGGGAATTGCCGGAAAGGGTAAAACGCCTGTCACTACCCTGCTACCGGTATGATGAACAGGACCTGAAAACGGGCGAGCTGGTCGTTATCGAGGACAGGCAGGGTTGTATCACCGGCGTTGCCGCCTGGGAACAAGCCGCTCCCCGGGACACACCAAAGGGTTATCGCGCCTTGCAGTTGCATGGAATCTACGTAGACCCGGCGCATCAGCATGAAGGGATCGGCGGCCGGCTGATTCTTGCGGCGGAACAGGCTGCGATTCTCAATGGCTACGATGGACTGCTGGTCAAGGCGCAGTCCGGTGCCGCCGGATTCTTCCTGGCGCAGGGCATGCAGCCCATGGACGTGGAAGATACAAGCCGTGATTACACACATCGTTACTGGAAACCGCTGACCCGGTAATACTCTTCGCTGAAACGAAGCACAACGTCGTTCTGTCCGGTGCCATGGATTTAAGCAATGTCTTCCGGCCGTTCCCGGTCATGCGTCGTTCGGGATCGAACAACGCTGCCGGCACGGGCAGGTGACCGATGGCAACCACCGGCTGCTGTCTCAGTTCGCGCCCTGCCCCGGATTTATCATCTGTTTAACCGGGCCCAGGCATTGCTCGATCTGCTCGCGATGCAGGGTTTCCGTCTCCTTGAGCGTCGTGACCAGCTGTTCCAGCTGCGCACGGTGTTCCCGGATCACCGCCAGGGCGCGCCGCTCGCCTTCCTGCAACA
>JBATJF010000230.1:0-9484 GCA_049668345.1 Gammaproteobacteria bacterium | reverse complement strand
GTCGAATGAATTCGACCCTACAGGTCTGATTGAGCAGGGCCGGATTCATACGACCAACAACCTTGCCATCAGGAGGAATTCGTCTCGTCTGAATTGATGTGTTACCCACTCAATCAGGGGAAGATCGATTTTTTCAAAAGTTGATTGAACTGCAACGCCCCCATTTCCAGCAGCATCCATGCCGTCATAACTGCCAGACCCTGCGTCCTGTCCCCCGGCGTCAGAAATAAACAGGCCCCGTAGACGACCCCTGCGATCCCTGGCAACATTCCGAACGCAACAATCAACCTTCTCTAGGGATTTTTCCCGTACTTGCAGGCCAGGGAATACAGCAGGACACAGCCATAAAGCAGGATCAATGCCGACGCATATGACATATCAACAATAGAATTCACCGTTTCACCTCTGAATATGCTATCAAGACTAATATTGGTGCCCGAGTACACACATCCTGATACCAGGAATAATTGTGCTCCGACCCCTATTGATCATGAAACCGATACCCTTCAACAACACCTACGTTAACCTGGGCGGGGATTTTTACGTCAGGTCCCCGCCCTCGCCCGTGGCGAATCCGGTACTGATCGTTTTCAACCAGGCGCTGGGCGATGCACTCGGACTATCGGACACCGGCCTGGACTCATCCGATGGCACCGCCATCCTCGCCGGCAATCGTGTCCCCGCGGGCGCCGAGCCGCTGGCCATGGCCTATGCCGGCCACCAGTTCGGGAACTTCGTTCCGCAACTCGGGGATGGCCGCGCCCTCCTGCTGGGCCAGGTTGTCGACCCGGGCGGCGTTCACCATGACTTGCACCTGAAAGGGTCCGGGCGCACCGCCTTTTCGCGCGGCGGTGACGGACGTGCCGCGCTGGGGCCGGTACTGCGCGAATACCTGGTCAGCGAGGCCATGGCAAAACTCGGCGTGCCGACCACGCGGGCACTGGCCGCCGTGACAACAGGCGAACGTGTCGTCCGGCAGGATCTGGTGCCCGGCGGGGTCATTACCCGCACAGCCCGGAGCTTTGTGCGTGTCGGCACCTTCGAGTATTTCTCATCGCGAGGCAACCTGGACGCTGTCACAAAACTGGCTGACTACGTTATCGAGCACAACTATCCCGCGTGTCGCGATGCAGCAAACCCGCACCTGGCCTGGCTTGAGGCAATCATCGACCGGCAGGCGGCACTGATCGCGCAATGGATGCAGTTCGGTTTTATCCACGGCGTGATGAATACCGACAATATGTCGATAGCGGGCGAGACCATTGACTATGGCCCCTGTGCGTTCATGGATCATTATGCCCACGGCCAGGTCTACAGCTCCATCGATCGCCACGGGCGCTATGCCTATAACAACCAGCCGAACATCGGACTGTGGAACCTGACGCGCCTGGCAGAAACACTCCTGCCCTTGCTGGATGATGACACCGGGGCCGCTGTTGAGGCCGCAACAGGCGCATTGAAAAACTATGCCGGGCACTACGAGGATTACTGGCTCGACGGGATGCGTGCGAAAACCGGCCTGCAGACCCGCCACGACGATGACAGGGCGCTGATCGATGAGCTGCTTGATGTGATGGCTGCGAATCATGCGGACTTCACGCTGACGTTTTATTATTTATCAACGCTGGCAATGGAACCTGCGGAGCAGGACAGGGATGTGCGCGCCTTGTTTGACAACCCCGGGCAATTCGATCAATGGGCACAGCAATGGCGTGCGCGCCTGCACCAGGAAGGCAGCATTGATGCCACCCGCCAGGCGAGGATGCGGGCGGTCAACCCCGTGTATATTCCCAGAAACCATCAGATAGAAGCCGCCATCAGGGCGGCGGAAGATCATGGTGATTTTTCAGTGTTCCATCAGCTCCATGCGGTATTGGAAAAGCCTTACGAATTACAGGCACAAAAAGATGTCTATATGTTACCGCCGGAACCGGATGAGGTTGTGCAGCAGACCTTCTGCGGGACGTAGTGACATTGGTGCCAGGGCACGATTTATCATAATATCAGGATCAATAATGCTCTGAACCCATTTACGTTAGAGGAGCACTTGAGCATGCGTATTCACACCGCAATTGTTTTCACTCTCGCTGCAACACTGCTTGTTGCCTGCGAAGAACAAAAACCTGCCGCCGCTATCGACCCCGTGAAGGGACTGGAATGCTTCGAGGCCTATCGTGCCTCGCTTCCGCCCGGGACACAGTATGAAGGGATCGACAAGGTCACCGGGGACCTGATCACGATAAAGATCATGAATGGCATAGATGTAGTCACCATGGAATGCACAATCAACCCGGACGGGTCAGTGATGGCCTCAAGTAACCAGTAGTCGTCCATGCCGGCAGTTTGCCGCCACATTATTTACGCAAAATAATAGAGTCGGAGAACAATCAAACCCAGCATCAGGATGAATTGTGCCCTGGCCCCCGTTATTTTCCGGATATAGTCCCACCTGCATGCGCAAACACACCCGCAAGCTCTACTACATACCGCTCGCAGCAACGCTGGCCGTGGTGGCTTTGTGGTCCTGCTCCACCAGCCCGCCGCAAAATCTCCACGACAGTTGCGACATCTTCGACGACAAGGGCGGCTGGTACAAGGACGCCAGGCGCGCCTACGAACAATGGGGTGTGCCGATTCATGTGCAGCTTGCGATCATCTACCAGGAATCGAAATTCGTGGATGACGCCAAGCCACCGCGCGACTACCTGCTGTGGGTCATCCCCTGGGGGCGAGTCTCATCCGCCTATGGCTATGCCCAGGCCAAGGACGACACCTGGGACTGGTACCGTGAGAAATCCGGAAACCGCTCCGCGGACCGCGATGACTTTGCCGACGCCGTGGACTTCATCGCCTGGTACGGCAACATGAGTCACCGTATGCTGGGCATCTCCAGGTGGGATGCCTACAGCCAGTACCTGGCCTACCACGAAGGACAGGGCGGCTACAAACGCAAGACCTACAACAAGAAACCCTGGCTGATCAAAGTCGCGCACAAGGTGGACGATCGCGCCAGGCGCTACCACACCCAACTGGCGCAGTGCAAAGACGAACTCGAAAACGGCTGGGGCCTGTGGCCGTTTTGAGGGAAGCGTGGCTCGCTGTTAATGCAGGATAAATCAGGGTCAACCGCCCGGAAATTGAATCCGGCCCCTTTATTCGGAGAGTCCTGATGGACCAGAACATTCCGCCCTTTCATCTGGCCATCCCCGTGCACGATCTTGCCGAGGCGCGTGCCTTCTATGGCCGCCTGCTGGGCTGTCCGGAGGGGCGCAGTGCAGAGCGTTGGGTCGATTTCAATCTCTATGGGCACCAGCTGGTCTGCCACCTCAGCCCCTCGCGGACCGGCCGCGTCAATGCCGGGCAACATAACCCGGTTGACGGCCACGATGTGCCGGTGCCGCACTTCGGCGTGGTGCTCGACCTGCCAACCTGGGAGGCGTTGGCCGGGCGACTCCAGGCCGCCGGCGTGACGTTTCTGATTGAGCCCCACGTACGCTTTCGCGGACTCCCGGGCGAACAGGCCACAATGTTTTTCCTCGACCCGAGCGGCAACGCGCTTGAATTCAAGGCCTTCAACGATGTCGCCTCCGGTTTGTTTGCAACCTGATGAGCCGGCGGCGGAAGAAATCAATGGCGACATGACTATTTGAGACCTCATACCTACGTACAATTCACGCATGGGTGGCATTCCGTTAGGCTGAATCCGTGCCCTGTCCGCTGTCCGTGACAGACGCATGGAACCAATAACAAGCCTGACAAGGGATATAAAACGCCATGGAGACCCCGGCTCCACGCCTCAGGATTATCGCTTCCTATCTATTCATGCTCGCCATCGTGGCATCCGTGATCGTCCAGAGTCTGCATCACGCAGCTGAAGAGGACAGACACGGCTATATCATGGATTCAGACATTGTCACCATCGATGTCGGGGCGGATCCGGGGGTATACGAGGCACTGCCCGAATCGGATGAATCAGACCCGGATCCACAGCCGCCACCCGTGGAGAAGCCGAAGGACACGCTGTTCGCAGCATCAAAGGCAATCGATGCCGCCCGGCCCGCCGTCACAAACGCACACGCAAACTGGCACATCAACCTTGCTTCACACACAGCGCCTGGGATTGCGAATGAGATGGTCGATCGTATCAGGGCTGCCGGATTCGATGCAGCACAACAATGCGTAGATCACAGCGGCCGGCAGTTCTGGCGAGTCTATATCCGGGGGTTCCAGTCAAGACAGGCTGCCACGGTCCAGGCCGCTGAAATAGCCACCAGGCTCGGGCTGAAAGCTTACTGGATCAGCAAGGCATCCTGAGCGAAGATTCAAAGGGATTTGACTCGATTGATTCTTTATCAGGCAGGTGGAACGGTTATGACAAAAATATGGGCATCCGGGTTTATTGCCATGGTACTGGCCGTCGTCAGTCATGGCGCGCTTGCCGAGGGCATCGATCTGGACTGTGAAACCTTATCAAGGCAGGTCGTTGACCGCCTTAATGCAGAAGGACTGTTGGCGCAGTCCGAGCCTGGCAGGCAGCGCGCGCTTGCCGTAACCCTGGATCTGTGCCGCGGCACCGAAGTATCCGCACAGCAGCAGCACGAGGCTGGCAAGCAGGAGGCACTGGATAACTGGTTCTTTGAACAGCGCCCCGAGAAGCCTGGCAACAAGAGACTGAAGAATCTGAAGCGTTGAGTATGCTGGCAACAGGCAATTGGTGTCAGAGCACACATGTCCTGATATCAGGGAAAATTGTACTCTGACCCCGTTTATCGGGCCGCATCCTACCTTGGGACAATATCAACCCGTTACTGCCAGGCGTACTGTAGGAAACAGACATAACAAGCCAGCCTCTCCGGGTGGTCAGAATCCAATAAATGTTCTTGCGGATGTCCGTCATGAAGAAATCTCAACCACTCAGTGCAATTTTCGCACCTTGTCTGGCAGCGTTGCTACTCCTGGCACCGGCCGCGTTCGCCGGCGACGCAGTCTATGTACACCCGAACAGTCAAAGCGCGGTCAATCAGGACACCAGGCTGTGGACCATCCCGCCGATCAGCCAGCGCTGGGGCAAACCGCACAGATCCAGCCACTGGACTATTCCCGGGTCAGCAGCCGATCTGCTGCCGCCCGGCGGAAATGGCCATTCCTCCAGGGCACATAACGGTACAAAGCAGCACTGATTCGGTAAAGCCGAACCGGGCGCCGCATTATTATCTGAATAGCACCGGCAGGCTGCTGCGCCCGGCCGCACTAGCGTGCTACTCGAATTCGGCCCGTTCTGTCTCGAGCAATGCAAGACTGATGTGCTTGCCAATTTCATCCTGGAAACCGGACCAGTCCCGGTAAGCCGACAGGCTCTCGACGACAGCATCTTTCATTTCGAAGTCGCTCATACCCTCGGCGTACAATTCGGCGACTTTTTCATACAGTATCGTCAGGTAATCACAGAAGGGGCTGATCACCTCCGGACCGCCCGAGGCCCCGTGACCGGGGATATAGTGTGCCAACTTCAGATCCAGCGCCTGTCGACAGGCAGACAGATTACCCCTGAAAGACCCGTCGTCCATACGACCGATGCGCATGTACAGGGCGTTATCGCCGGTTGCCAGCAGCGAATCCTCGACAACCTCGATCATCGCGTCCGTCCTGGTGTGCGCCCAGTCAGACAGATAGACCCTGAACGTCACATCACCTACCCTGATCTCCTGGCCATCCTTCAGGGGCTGGTCGGGAATGACAGCTTCGGTACCGCTGGATGCACCTTTGGTCATCTGTTCCATGATGGCGACCCAGTTTTTTGCCTCACCCGCATTGGCCTGCTCGATCATCACCGGGTGTGCGTAGAAACGGGCAGCCGGATAGGCTTCCCGGATGGCCTGGTTACCCAGCCAGTGATCACCGTGAATATGCGAGGCGAATACATGTGTCACGGGCTGGTCCGTTATCTGCCTGATCTGCCGCAGCACCATGCGCCCTGTTTCGAGCGTGGAACCCGGGTCGATGACCACCACGCCGCTACGGGTAATCACGAAGGCGGGATTATTCATAAAGCCCCGGTTGTCGGGATTGGGCAATTCCGTGGGGCCGTGTATTACCCAGACATGCTCGCTGAGTCGCTCCGCCGCATAATCGGGAAGCGGATCCGCAGCCCCCGCAGCCAGTGAGATGGTTGACAAAAAGAGGATAACTGCCGCTTGCAACTGTTTCATATCGTTTACCTTGTCCTTTGCGCCCGTTGTCAGCGGACCCATGTACACGGGTTATTTGCCCGGGGTCCCGGTATATATGCGGTCAGAGCCTGATTTAAGCTTAATTGTAGGGTAAATTGTGCTCTGACCCTATTGATCACGCACCGCCATCACACAGCGGTTTCGGCTGCCAGTCCCTGGCTCATCTGCTTTGCGAAGCCGGCAAGTTCGTTGTCGATCATCAACAAGCCCTGACCCTGGGCCCCGAACAGGCGCAGGCGGCCTAGTATGTCGTTCACGGTCGCCTCTTCCTCGATCTGTTCGGTGATGAACCACTGCAGGAACACGTTGGTCGCGTGGTCCCTTTCCTGAAGGGCCTTGTCCACCAGCTCGTTGACGGCTCCCGTTACTCCACGCTCGTGCGCCAGCGTCTGCTCGAACATGTGCATGATGCCCTCCGAGCTGGCTGGTGGAGCAGCAATTTCGCTGAAGTGGACCTCGGCGTCCTGGTCGACGAGGTAGTGGTAAATCTTCAGGGCGTGGGCCATCTCCTCGCCGTGCTTGGCAAAAAACCAGGCCGCCGCACCCTTGAGATTCGCCGTCTCGGCCTGCGCGGACAGGCCCAGATAGAAGTACGCCGAGTACATCTCGCGATTGATCTGGGCGTTGAGACTGGCCGCCATGTCTTTCGAAATCATCGGTTACCTCCCTGCATACGGGCATTTTTTCGCAGCCTGGCTTCGCGTGCGCATTATATGATGGTGTAAGGGCATATTTCCGCCATATTTTAGCGAAAAATGCAGCCTGGCAAACTTTACTTCGCTGAATCCATGCCGTCACGGGATAGAATACACTATTCCCCGGAAACACAACGGAAGCAGATCATGAGCAAACACATCGGTATCCTCACCGCAGGCGGCGACAGCCCCGGACTCAACGCCGCTATCAGGGGCGTCGCCAGGGCGGCCATGAAAGAGTACGGCATGCAGGTGATTGGCTTCCGGGACGGTTTCCGCGGGCTGGTGGAAAACCGTACTGTGCGGCTGGAAAGCGGTTCCCTGTCCGGCATCCTCACGATCGGCGGCACCATTCTCGGCACCAGCCGCGACAAGCCGCACAAGATGAAGGTGGGCGGCAAGGTCCAGGACATGACCGATGTCATCGTCGAGAACTACCAGGCCAACCACCTGGATGCACTGGTCTGTCTCGGCGGTGGCGGCACGCAGAAGAACGCGTTGCAGCTGAAGCAGAAAGGCCTCAACATCATCACCCTGCCAAAGACGATCGACAACGATGTTTTCGGCACCGATGTCACCTTCGGTTTCGATACCGCGCTGGGCATCGCTACCGATGCCATCGACCGCCTGCACAGCACCGCGCACAGTCACCATCGAATCATCGTGGTCGAGATCATGGGCCACAGTTCCGGCTGGCTGGCACTGGGCGCGGGCATCGCCGGCGGCGCCGACGTGATCCTGCTGCCCGAGATTCCGTACAACATCGACAGCGTCGCCGAGGCGATCCTGCGCCGCATGAAGAGCGGCAGAAACTTCAGCATCGTCGCCGTCGCAGAGGGTGCGATGTCGCTGGATGAGGCTGCGGCAGTGCGCGCTGCCAGGAAGAAACTGCAGGACACCGCCGAAAGCGACGACAAAAAGGCGCGCAAGAAGGCCAAGGAAACCATTCGCGAAATGGAGGCCGGGCGCGGCGATCACGCCCTCAAGCTGGCCTACCAGCTCGAGGAACGCACCGGCCTGGAAAGCCGCCCGACCATTCTTGGCTATCTGCAGCGTGGTGGCACGCCATCGGCAGCCGACCGGCTGCTGGCAACCCGGCTGGGCACCGCCTGCGCCGACCTGATCAATGAGGGCGTCAGCGGCGTGATGGTGGCCGCCCGCGGCGAGGGCGCCGAGGCCATGCCGCTGGAAGAGGTCGCGGGTCGCAAGAAACTGGTGCCGCCTGATCATCCCTGGCTGGTGAGCGCGCGCCGGGTGGGCACGAACCTGGGAGACTGACTGCCCGGAATCAAAGGGGCCTGACCTCATTGAGACGCCGCAGGCGTGCTGCCGGGTCCTGCCGGTAGAACTGCACCAGTTGTTCGTACACGGCCGGATACGCGGCGAGCAGGCGGCGCGGTGCTTCGAAAAAGTATTCACTGAACACGGCGAAGCACTCGGCGGGCGATTCCGCTGCGTAATCGTCGATCGGCGTTTCCTCGTCGCGCTCGATGCGCCCGCGCAAATCCTCGTAGGCCTGCGTGAAGGCCTCGGTCCAGCGCCCGACCGACATGCCCCGGTGCAGCGGCGGAAACCCGTCCGGCGCGCCGTTGCGCATGTCCAGCTTGTGCGCGCATTCGTGGATCACCACGTTGTAACCTTCCCGGGCGGACTGTGCATGCACGTCCCTGAGCGAGATCACCAGCGGCCCGCGCTCCCAGGCCTCCCCTGCACGCAGGTCGCGCCCGCTGTGCACGACACCTGCCTCGTCCTCTTCCTCGTAATCGACGAGGAACTCATCCGGGTAAACGATCACGGTGGCCCATTCGTCATAGGCATCGATACCGAGATCCAGGATCGGCAGGCAGGCGTTGACGGCAATGAGCAGCCGGTCCTGCAGGGCCATCCCGGCGTGGTCCGCCGCCTCGAACACCTTCTCGCACAAAAAAAGCGAAACAAGCCGGCGCAGGCGAGCCTGCTCCCCAACGTCCAGGCCGTTACAGGCCGGCAGGCGCCCGAGCACTTGCGTGAAATCGCATTCAGGGACCAGGCTGTCGCGCAGATAACGCCTGCGCCGCCAACGCTTGAACCAGGCAGGCATGTCAGTGACTCATGAATCAGCAGGGGCAGACTCGACTTTACCGGGCCGCGTCATACCTAAGGACAATATCAACCCGTTACTGCCAGGCGTACTGTAGGAAACAGACATAACAAGCCAGCCTCACCAGGAAATCAGAAACGGATATATGTTCATACGCTTGACCGTCATGAAGAAATCACAACCATTCTGTGCAATTTTTGCGTCTTTTATTGCAGCCTTGCTAGTCCTGGCACCAGCCGCGTTCGCCGGCGACGCCGTCTATGTACACCCGAACAGTCAAAGCGCGGAAAATCAGGACACCAGGCTGTGGACCATTCCGCCGATCAGCAAGCGCTGGGGCAAACCGTACAGATCCAGCCACTGGACTATTCCCGGGTCAGCAGCCGATCTGCCGTCTCCCGGCGAGACCGGTCATTCCTCCAGGGCACATAACGGTACAAGGCAGCACTGATTCCGGCAATCTGGACCAGAGCACACAC
>JBATJF010000229.1:0-3360 GCA_049668345.1 Gammaproteobacteria bacterium | reverse complement strand
GCCGGGATTTCAGTGGTGCGCTGCATGAGTGCCAGCACGTTGGCAATCGACGCGGCGGGTTCCGCCACGTACTCGCTGTCATCCTGCAGCAGCCCGGCCAGCGTGTCATACGTTTGCGCGAAATCTTTCAAATACTCGCCGTTTACTGCGCCCGGCTTGTCGTAGGTGTTCAGCGCCAGCAACAGATTGTCCAGGAACAGCCCCTTGTCCCGTACACTGCCCTGAACCGCCTGCTGGAAGATATCTTTGGGCGCGATATCCGGGGTGGTTGCGACTGCGCCTGTACCGGCACGCAGCGTGAGTTCGGGATGGATGGCGAGTGCGCTGGTGAGGTACGGTTTGAGCAGCATGCCTGCGGTCAGCCCGATCCCCATGGTGAACATTAACGTTACAGCATTTCTGGTTATGTGCATCGCTGTGTTTCCGGGCGGTCCTTGCAGAAGCGCCATAGCGTAGCGCCTGCGACCGCCAATGTCATGCCATGTGCGGAAGAAATCCCTCGGGGCGTTCCAAAGTCTGCTCGGACGTGCCGTTTGCTTGCGTATCAATGCGCGGCAAGTCCGTTATTTCCTGCACTCTTGGAGCCCTGCGCCATTATGTTAAACTTGATTCGTAAATGATCTTACAAGGTCCTGATTCAGGGTTCATCACGCCGTCTCCGGGGCACTGCAGCACAATTTCAACCTAACGCATACCGGGGATAACAACGATATGTTTTCAAACCGTTTGTTTGACATGCTCACCTTGACGTCATTGCTTGCGGTCGCATGCGTATACCCGCTATTGGCCACCGGCGCCGAAGCAACAGCGATTGCCGATACACCGGCGATGACCCGCGAGCAGGCGGATGCCATGCTAAGGGAGCTGCAGGGGATACGTGCCTTGCTGGAACGCATCGAGCAACAGGGTCTGGCTGTGCCCGGCCGCCAGGCCGCCCGCCCGTCAATCACGACACTATCGATCGATCCCGACGAGCCCCTGCTGGGGCAGGCGGATGCGCCTGTCACGGTTGTCGAGTTCACCGATTTCCAGTGTCCGTATTGCAAGCGTTTCGCACAGAGCACCTTTGTGCAGCTCAGGCGCGACTACATCGATACCGGAAAGGTGCGCTGGGTGGTGAGCGACTTGCCGATGTCGTTCCATCCTGAGGCACGCAAGGCGGGCCAGGCTGCGCACTGTGCCGGGGAGCAGGGCCAGTACTGGAAGATGCGGGAGATACTCTTCGCCAACAGCCCTAAGCTGGACCCCGCGTTGTTGCCCGGGTATGCGCAGGTCATCGGGCTGGATAGCAGTGTCTTCGATGACTGCATGGCAAGCGAGCGGCACCTGGCGGATATGGACAAGGATCAACTCGCCGCGGACGGCGCGCGCATCACGGGAACACCGAGCTTCGTTATCGGCAAGACGGCAGGTGACAGTCTGACCGGACGCATCATTGTCGGTGCCCAGGCGCAGCCTGTCTTTACCGCGGAAATCGAACGCCTGCTGGTACCGGAAGCAGACAGTCAATAACGGCGGCCGCCTGAACGCCGGGGCCTTGCGGCTCGGAGCAGTCGGGATTCTGACCGGTGTGTGCGCCCCGGTCGAGTTACGCTCCGGCGGTCGGGCATTGGCCGTGCGATATGTCTTGTATCGATCCAGCATAATTCCGTGTCCTCGCGTACGGCGAAGCGTCAGAGCACGGATATTCCCGACTTCAGGATGAACCAGCTGTTTATCTGGCCCATTTCACACCTGAAAAGCACTTTCAAAGCCTGTTTTCAGACCCTTTATTGAATGATTCCCGAGGCAGAACAGCGGGTTGGCGAGGTCCGACCCGCTATCTTCCGCTGGCTAGCGCTGCCGGGCAGCAGGACAGGGTGTCCTGCCGCCCGGTGTGCGTTCCGTCATGCCGTTACGGGTTCTGGCACTGGTTCTGCTTCCAGCGGCAACCCGCAGCCCGGCAGGAATTCCTGTCGGGGTACGTGGAGCAAGCCGCCACGGCCTGGATGGTGGTTCGCACCGTGTCGCACTGCTGCTGGCCGGCGTGGTTGGTGCTGTCACTGACCTGAACCGTGGAATCGAGCAGATGCCCATTGGCGCCCAGGCCGTTGCCCGTTACCGTCAGGGTGACCGCGCTGTTGTTCGCACCCGGCGCGACCGTGACGGCCGGGGCCGACAGCACCGAGGGCAGGGCGAAGCTCGTCGTGTTGCCGGTCTCGCTGACAATGCCCAGGCTGAAGCTCGTCGACGGGCAGGCCGCGGTGTCGTTGTTGGTGACACTCAGCGTGTGCACGGCCGAACCGCTGGGGCTGATGGTCTTGTCCGCACCCAGAGTGAAGCCGGGCGCATTGCGGACACAGACCTGCGGGGGCGGCGGCGCCAAACAGTCGGCCGGGCAGTTGGTCCCGGTCTCGGCGCCCTCGCACAGACCGTCACCGCACGCGGCGAGTGGTTGTGCCATCAGGCGGCAGGCGCGGCCCTTGCTGGCATCGACACAGGCCTCGCTGCCGTCCGCGTTTGCGCCACAGCCCAGCGGGTTGGTACCCCCGTTGCCACAGCAGAACTGCTTGCTGGCAGAGCCTTTCTGTTTGCCGGCGCAATCCGCCGCGCAGGTGAGGCAGTTCTCGCCATTGCCCGCCTCGCACAGACCGTTGCCACAGCGGGCGCCGCTGACCGAGCCGCAGTCGTTCGGGCAGCTGATGGTGTCCTCGCCGTAGTTGCAGGTGCCGTTCTTGTTGCAGTTCGTGGGATTATTGATGGTGCGGAACTGCCGCATCATCTCGTGGTCCTCGTGGTCGAGGATGTGGCAGTGGAACGGGAACCGGCCCGGGTAGTCCTCGAAGCGGGCGATCACCCGCACCTGGGTATTCGGCGGCACCTTGACGGTGTCCTTCCAGGTGTTGAGTTCCCAGGGATCGAGCGGCATCGGCACACCACCGCCCAGGGGCTGGCGGTCCAGCACCTGGAACTTCACCAGGTGGATGTGCATCGGGTGCATCATGTTGCTCGGATTCTCGAACTGCCAGATCTCGGTGGTGCCCAGTTGCGGCAGGTCGGTGACGTCATCCCACTTCTCGCCGGTCACGTTGCCCACGGCATCCAGCGAGCGGACCAGCCACTCGAAGCCGCACGGGACCGTCGGACCGCTGATGCGTTCCAGGCGGAAGCGGCGCGTGAGGCTGGCCTCGCCCTCGGTGATCGGGGTGACCGGGCGCAGTGTGCCCGGGATCGGGCCGGTGAAGCCGGTCTGCCCCTGCACGATGAACTTCATCACGTTCCGTACGCGTGGCGTCGCCAGATCGTCGTTGCGCAGCACGATCTCGGTACCGGCCGGGAAGCTGCTGAAATCGACGATCACGTCCATGCGCTCGGCCGGCG
>JBATJF010000228.1:0-4330 GCA_049668345.1 Gammaproteobacteria bacterium | reverse complement strand
GTCCAGCATCTACATCGACGACGTGGACCGCATCGAGATCCTCAACGGCCCGCAGGGCACCCTGTACGGCTCGGACGCCATCGGTGCGGTGATCCAGGTCTTCACCAAACGCGGCAAGGGTGCACCGTCCGCGTGGGGGCGCGTGGAAACCGGCAGCTTCGATACCTTCTCGCAAAGTGCCGGGGTCAGTGCCGGCCAGGACCGGCTGTTCTATGCACTGAGTGTGCAACACACCGATACCGACGGTGTCTCGGCGCTGGGCGAGGCATTCCGGCAGAGCGACGGCACGCTGGATAAGGACCGGCATGAAAACATCAATCTCGGCACACGCGTGAGCTACGACTTCTCCGGGACCGCCGGCATCGACTTCAGCGGCCGTTTCACACACACCGAGAACGAGCTTGATCTCAACAACAGTTTTGTCAGCGACGACTCCGACAGCCACGGCCGGCTGGACCAGCTCCTGCTGGGCGTGAACGGCCGCATCACGCTGTTCGACGGCGCCAGCGAACACCGGCTGGGACTGAGCTACACCGCATCGGACCGCAGGGACATCGACTCTCCCGATCCGGTCAACAGCGACGATTCCAGCCTGGAAACCAACCGCGGCTGGAAGCGCAAGGTCGAACTGCAGAACGATTTCTACGCGCTCGAACATCATGTCATCACCGTCGGCCTCGAAACCGAGGAAGACACCGTGCGTTCCAGCGTCAATGCCGGTTTTCTGGATTTCTTCAACGCACCGGCCAGTATCAGCAGCTCGGTCAGTGCCGATGTTCGCAACAATGCCGCCTATCTGCAGGACCAGTTCACGTTCGGCGAACTGACCGGTACCGCGGGTGTGCGTATCGACAAGCATGAACGCTTCGAGCATGAGACCACCTGGCGACTGGCGCTGTCCCGGCGCTTCCCGGACCTGTCGACGCGTATCCGCGGCAGCATCGCCACCGGTTTCAAGGCCCCCACGGCAAACCAGCTGTTCGTCAACTCGGTCACCAGTTTCGGGCTGTTCAACGGCAACCCGAACCTGCGGCCGGAAACCAGCCGCGGCTGGGAAGTGGGGGCGGACCGGAGCTTCGCCAATGACCGCTTCAGTGCCGGTGTGACCTGGTACCAGCAGCGCATTCGCAACCTGATCACCTTCAACAGCACGTTCACCAGCAATGAAAACCGCGACCGGGTAAATATTCGCGGGGCCGAGGCTTACCTGAACGGCAAACTCGGTGACACCCTGTCTGCCCGGCTCGGCGCCAGCTACACGCGCAGCGAGGACGCAGTAACCGGCGAAAACCTCCTGCGCCGGCCCCTGCGCAAGGCCTCGCTGTCACTCGATCATGCCGTCTCGGCGGCAACGCAGCTTGGCCTCGAGACCATCTATACCGGACCGCGCTACGACATCGACGCAGTCAGCTATGCACGCAAACGCCGCGGCGGTTACAGCCTGGTCAATCTCACCGCCAGCCATAAGGCGAATCACAACCTGACACTGCATGCGCGAGTGACCAATCTCACCGACAAGGACTACGAGGAACCGGACGGCTTTCTGCAACCGGGCATCGGCGCCTTCTTCGGCGTCACGCTACGCAACTGAGCGTCCTGTTGAAGACATGAACAAAACCCGCCACCTGCTGCCCCTGTGCCTCTGTGCCTCGCTCGCTGTACATCTGGCGGTGTTGCTGTATATGCCGGCAACGCCACCCGCACCACACAGTCAGTTACCGGGAAATGCGGGCCTGCAGCTCACACTGACGCGCGCCAGTGCCGGCACACCACCGCCGCCAGCGACAGCGGCCACAGAACGACCCGCCGCCGGCAACCGGCCGTTACGCAAGCACATCCCCGAGGCACCAGCCAAACCGCTTCATCACCGGCAGGAAACAACGAACACCGCGGAGTCTGCCACCGCAGCAGATTCAACCCTTCAGACAGATCCGGTCGCACTGCCGGAGACCCGAACCACTGCCGGCTCTGCCCTGACGGCGCAGCTGCATGATGCCATGCTGCCCTATTTTCACTATCCCCTGCTGGCACGACGGCGCGGCTGGGAAGGCACGGTGCGGGTCGGCCTGCGGATCAGTGCCGATGGCAAGATCAGTCAGCTGCGCATCGTCGAGACCAGTCATCATGCCGTGCTGGACGAGGCCGCAATCGAGTGTCTGCGCAAGGTCCGGCAAATGCCCGGTACACTGGCATGGATGGATGGCCGCGATTCGGATATCGTGTTACCCGTTGAATACCGGCTGACGGACAGCTGACATGGGCAACCGCCTGACCCGAATCTACACCCGCACCGGCGACGATGGCTCGACCGGGCTTGGTGATGGTGCACGCGTCGCCAAGGATGATGCACGCATCGAGGCCATTGGTGATGTCGATGAACTGAACTGCACTATCGGACTTTTGCTTTGCGAATCCCTGCCGGAGGAGATCCGGGCCTGCCTGCTGAATGTCCAGCATCGCCTGTTCGATCTCGGCGGCGAACTCAGCATACCCGGCGCTGCCATGGTCAGCGACGAGCGGGCGCAGGAACTGGAAATCCTGCTCGACAGACTGAATGAACAACTGCCGCCCCTCAGGGACTTCATCCTTCCCGGCGGCAGCCTGGCCGCGGCCCGTTGCCATGCCGCACGCGCGGTTTGCCGGCGCGCGGAGCGACGCGTCTGCACCCTTTCCAGGACGGCGCAGCTGAACAGCGCCAGTCTGCGCTATCTGAACCGTCTCTCCGACCTGCTGTTCGTCATGGCAAGATATCTCAACAAACAGACCGGCGTACCGGACGTACTGTGGCAGCACGAACGCAAGTAGGCAGCAGTCCGCAACACACTGCCTCGCGCAGAGACGCCAGGATGTCGGGGACATCACAAGGAGCGGACCGCATCCGCAATCTTTTTTCCTGCTACAACATCGCGCTTGCGAAGCGCTCCTACAGATATTGATCACGTACCAAGGACACCATTAAACCTCTATTTCCTACGAGCCCTCCGTGGCAATCCTGTTCTTAATATCTCTGCGCCTCCGCGTCTCTGCGCGAGTTATTTGCTTCCTGGCATCCTGGATCGATACAGACGTTTTCAGATCTATCAACGCTCCTGCGCAGCTCCCTCGCGCACCTTGTCGAGTATCCGGCACAGCTGTTCCGCGCCGTCCAGGATGCGCGGGGTATGCCGTACCAGCAGGTCGCGCCCGATTTCGTACAGGTGCCCCTGCCTGACCGCCGCGAGCTGCGTCCAGCGCCGCCAGGGGGTCAGCAGGCGCCCGTCCTCCTGCTGTCCCGCCGCCACCACGATGACCTGCGGGTCGCGCGCCAGCACTGCCTCGATGCCGATCTGCGGCGCCAGGTCCGGCAGGTCGGCGAATACATTGCTGCCGCCACACAGGCGCATCACGTCGCTGATGAGGTGCGCACCATTGACCGTCATCAGCGGCCGGTCCCAGACCTGGTAGTAAACGCGTATCGGCGCACGCCCCGACACTGTCCGGCGCAGCGCGGCGAGGCGCCGATCGAAAGCTTCGATCACGGGTTGCGCGGCCGTTCCGGTTCCGGCCAGCCGCGCCAGCCTGTCGATAGAGCGCGGGATCGCGGCCAGATCACGCGGCTCCGAGATAAATACGGTCAGGCCGAGCTCGCGCAGCCGCTGCACCTGGAACGCCGGATTGCCGCTCTGCCAGGCCACGACGAGATCGGGTCGCAGGGCGAGGATGCGCTCCAGATCCAGACCGCCACCACCACCGATGCGCGTGATGCCGCGCGCTGCATCCGGATAGTCACTGTATTCGGACACACCGATCACCCTCTCGCCCGCACCGGCGGCGAACAGCAATTCAGTGATGTGCGGCGCCAGGCTGACGATACGCAGCGCCGGACCTGCGAGTACGACCTGCCGCCCGCCGTCATCCGTGACGCGCACTTCGGACAACGCGGGCCCGGGCACCAGGGAACAGGCCACGAACCAGGCCACAACCCGACAGGGCATTCTGCAACCGCCGGGCAGACAACGCGCAGCAAACCCCATGGCGGGTCTCCAGGTAACGGAAGGTGTAAACCGGTTCCGTATATCATACCCTCCGGGCACCCCGGCCGGCGTTGCATTGCGATATACTCCCGGTTGATTCACCCAGCACAGGCGAAATCGCGCATATGACACCACCGGTAGTTGTCGTCGGCATCGGCGAGATGGGCAGCGTTTTCGCGCGCGGTTTCCTGCGCACCGGTCACCCGGTTTATCCTGTCACGCGACACACGGACATCAAGAACGTCGCCCAGCAGCTTCCGGCGCCCGAACTGGTGCTGGTCGCCGTCGCGGAAAACAGCCTGCACGAAGTACTGGAA
>JBATJF010000227.1:0-4310 GCA_049668345.1 Gammaproteobacteria bacterium | reverse complement strand
CCGACTCCGCCATCAATGCCGAGAAGCTGGCGCAGGTGCAGGAAATCATCAGCAAGATGAACAGCTTCGTCGACCAGGTCTATGTTCCCGACCTGCTGGCGATCGCCGGCTTCTACAAGGACTGGGGATCGCGCGGCGAGGGGCTGGGCAACTTCCTCACCTACGGCGATTTTCCGGAAAAGGGCATGGACGACCCAGGCAGTTACCTGATCCCGGGCGGTGCCATCCTGAACCGCGACATCACGACCATTCACGAAGTCGACATGAATGCCGCGGACGAAATCCAGGAGCATGTGTCACATTCCTATTACGACTACAGCCAGGGCAAGGACGCCGGGCTGCATCCCTACGACGGGGAAACCAGCCTGAACTATTCCGGCCCGAAACCGCCCTATGACCAGCTCGACGTGGACAAATCCTATTCCTGGCTGAAGTCGCCGCGCTGGAAGGGACATGCCATGGAGGTCGGGCCGCTGGCGCGCGTGCTGATGCTGTACGCCAAGGGCCACGACCAGACCCGCGAGCTGGTCAACATGACCCTGAACAAGCTGGATGTGCCGGTGACGGCGCTGTTCTCCACGCTGGGTCGTACCGCGGCGCGTGGACTGGAGACCAAGGTCATCGGCGACATGATGCAGACCTGGTACAACAACCTGGTCGCGAACATCAAGGCCGGCGACACCAGGACCTTCAACGAAACGCTCTGGGAGCCATCCAGCTGGCCGAAGCAGGCGCGCGGCGTGGGATTCATGGAAGCGCCACGCGGCGGCCTTGCGCACTGGATCGTGATCGAGGACCAGATCATCAAGAACTATCAGGCCGTCGTACCCAGTACCTGGAACGCCGGTCCGCGTGACCAGAACGGTCAGCCGGGCGCCTACGAGGCGGCGCTTGAGGACAATCACACCCTGCATGATCCGACCCAGCCCATCGAGATCCTGCGCACCATTCACAGTTTCGATCCCTGTATCGCCTGCGCGGTGCACGTCACCGATCCGAATGGCGAAGAGTTGATCCAGGTCAAGGTTCGCTAGCTGCAACCGGACGAAACATGGGGTATTATCTTCCAGGCAGCAGGCTTCAAGTCGCACAGAACAACCGGAGTAGACCATGCAACCGAAAGTGATTCTTTCCGCCGCCGTGACACTGATTTCCATGCTCGCAGCGCCCATGGCGGCAGCACACAGCGGCGTACACCTCACCGGCGGTCTGGTAGACGGTTTCATGCACCCGGTCAGCGGCCTGGATCACCTGATCGTCACAATCGCGGCAGGTTTCTGGGCGGCGCGCTCCGGCGACCACGGATTCCGCGACATGTCCTGGTTCATGGGACTGTTTGCCGGTGGCATGCTGCTCGGCGTGGCCTGCCAGGCATGGCCGCAGCTGGAAGTCACCACGCCACTGCTGTTTCTCCTGGTCGTGATCATCATCGCCGTGGCCATTGCCTGTCCTTCCTGCTTCATGTACGCCTTCCTGGGCAGCTTCGCGCTCTGGCACGGCGTGGTGCATATGCTGGAAATGCCGGCAGATGCCGCACTGACCGGTTATGCCGCTGGCCTGCTGGTGTCCACGAGCGTGTTGCTGACGCTTGGCCTGATCCTGCGCGGGGTCTTTGTTACGCGCCGGCCGCACCGGCATGCCTGACCGCTGACAGTTTTCTGCAAGGCAGGGCGCCCTGAAGGGTGGGCCCCGAGCCCGCGCGGTGCACTGTCACCGCGATCGTTTAACACACTCGTCATCATTCCTTAACGGTACTGTCACAGGCGCTGCCTAGCATGGCGCGCATGTTCGAGAGTGTCCGACAGCCAGGCGAGCCTGGGCCTGCAGCCGATATCAGGGAAGCCGTCACCCGCCAGCGCGAAATGCTGACGGACCTGCTCACGGTGGCCATGTACAAGGCGGCACGGCGGCTCGCGCCGCTCATCGACATACGTCATGCGCTGGAAATGCTGCTGATCGACGAGATCGAGCATATGCGCTACTGCCGGTGTCTCTACGTCCTCGATGCCGACGGCCGCCAGGTTACCGCCAATGTCGGGCGCGATGGCGTCGATCACGGCCACTATGCACGCAAGCGCGCCGGCCGCGCCTATATGCAGAACATCATCGGCGTTTCGGACTTCCGCCTGTCGGAAGTCTATTTCAGCACCAACAGCAAGCGCCCCTCGATCACTGCCATCCAGGTCATGCGTGACCGCTGCCTGCAGCGCGTCGGATTTATCGGCGCCGATTTCGACCTGCGTGAACTGCCGCATACCGGCGCCATCTACAGCGAACTGCAGCAATGGCGCCAGCTGAAGGGCGATCCGGCGATACGCGGCGGGCTGTTCAGTCAGCGCCGCGAGGACAGCGTGATCGACCGTCGTCCGGGCGACGTACTGGGCCTGCTGCACGAGCTGATGTGCGAGCGCGGCGTATTCCACGGCAAGCTGCATTTCTCCAGCAACCGCGCCACGCTCTGGCTTGTCGATGATCCGTTTCGCTATCGCCTGCTGGGCCTCGAAGAACTCACCAATCCCGACACCTGCCTGGCCTACCCGCGCCGGCCGTACCCGGACACGGCGCAGGTGCCGGCTGACCACGTGCAACCAGTGCTCGAGCATTTCCGGATGCTGCGCATGGCGGACGAAAACATCTACCTGCGTTCCGGTTCGCTGAATATTTTCAATGGCACGGTCGGTCTGAACTTTTCCTGCGATGGCTCGCACTACATGAACTTCCGAGAGTTTCTCGAAAAAGACGCGCAATTCTGGTTCGGCATGCGTTGCGCGGTGTAACGATTCCCGCTTCCCACCCACAAACAGGAGTAACGCAATGAAATACAAACGCACGGCAGCGATGCCGGTCGGTCTGCTTGCATTGGCGACAGCAGTTCCGCTGCAGGCGTCCGGCATCACCGTCTACAAGGGCGACAACGGGGAATACGTCAAGATCGGCGGGCGCATCCAGATCCAGTACCACCGCGCCGATCCCGATACCGGCAGCACCACGGACGAGGTATTCTTCCGGCGCCTGCGGCCCTACGTGGAAGGCAGCCTGCACCCGGACTGGAAGGGCAGGTTCCAGATGGATTTCGGCAAGGCGGAAGATGGCAACGAGGTCGCGATCAAGGATGCCTACATGCAGTACAAGGGCTACGAGAACATGAAGGTGACATTCGGTAACGCGAATTTCCCCTTCTCGCGCGAATTCCTGACCTCTTCCAAGTACCAGCAGCTGGTCGAGCGCACCTTCGTCGGCGACCATGACTACGGTACGCCGGACCGCAACATGGGTCTGCACCTTGACGGCCACAATGGGGACAGGAAACTGACCTGGGCGGCCTCGGCCGCCTCGGCCTCGATCGACCCGGATAACGCCAAGCTGGATTTCGATACGCCGGTCAACAGGAACTCGGACTTCAACGAGGGCTGGATCTTCGGTGGCCGCGTGGACTTTCACCCGCTCGGTTACCTGAAATTCTCGCAGGGCGATTTCTCGGGCGACACCAGGGCGACCATCGGTGTCGCGGCCTTCGCCTGGAACAACGATGACGACAACAAGACCTATGCCCCGGGTTGTACATCGAAGTGTGACGTGGATTCAGTGAATGCCTTCGAAGTCTCGGGAGCCTTCCGTAGCCACGGATTTTCGGTGGATGCCGAATACAACCGCTTCGATGCCGAGCTGGCCGAGGCGGGTGTCACCAGTGGAATTTACCGCAACAGCGAGACCACGCTGGAGAACTGGTCCGTGGAAGGCGGCTATATGGTAATCCCGTCGAAACTCGAAATCGTCGCCGCTTACCAGAGTCAGGACGCGGATAACTACGTCAACGAATGGAACCGCACCTCGCTGGGTGCCAACTACTTCATTGAGAAGCACGATATCAAGCTGCAGGCAACGTATACCATGAACGAGGACGTGGATGGTGTTCCCGGTGAAGACGAGGACGAGTTCTTCCTCCAGGCCCAGTACGTGTTCTAGCCTGAGACCTGCCACCGCCATGGATGGCAGCGGCAGGGTTCCTTATAACAGCTGCTCGCTGGCTATATTTATTGGCTCTTCCCGAAATCGTGTGGGCAAATTTCCGTTGCAGTGCCGAATTCATTCGACCAACAGCACGTTCGTAAATGGTCGAATGAATTCGACCCTGCAGGAGACAAGGCGGTCACCCTGTCCTGTGACGCATTGCGCAGGGGGTGTCATTCCCTGCACCATCACGTCTGGTGCATCACCACGCTTACCCGTGGTCGTCACATCCTTTGTTTACGGATATCACCGCAGCACGCCTGCCCGGATGAAACACCGCTGGTCGAATGAATTCGACC
>JBATJF010000226.1:0-5442 GCA_049668345.1 Gammaproteobacteria bacterium | reverse complement strand
CAATTGTTCGGGGCCATCCCGTAACCGGGATCGCCGCCGTAACCGGAGCCATATCCACCCGGATAGCCGTACCCCGGGCCACCGCCGTAACCGCCGGGATAGCCATAACCCGGCCCACCTTCATAGTCATAATCGTAATCACGGTCATTTTTGTTCTTGTCGCCCATCCACTTGGATGGATTCATCATATTGCCCATATCGAAGGCACCGGCGGTGCCTGCAAGCAACAGGCCGGCCGTGACAAGTGCGCAGCGCCTGATCGTTATATTGTGCATGGTGTTGTCTCCTGGCTGAGCTGGCCGAGCGTCGCTGCGATCCGATCTTCGGGAAGACAGATGGGACGCGTTCATGATATCCCGTCCAGCGTGTGTAAGTGATCGCAACCGGCAGGTGGCGATGATCCTGCAACAGTCACCATACTCCCATTGTCCGCCGGAGGCATCCGTTCATTGCGGCAGGCTTGATGGATATCAATTGGCTGGAAGCCCGCGACGCGGCGCGTCGCTACGGGTCAGGACCGGTCGTCGTCGAAACCGAGCGACAGCGAGTTGATGCAGTAGCGCAGCCCGGTCGGCGCCGGGCCATCCTCGAACACGTGACCGAGGTGCGCATCGCAGCGTGCGCAAGTCACCTCGGTGCGTACCATGCCGTGGCTGGTGTCGGTGACCGTGCGGATGTTTTCACTGTTGCCGGCGCGCACGAAGCTCGGCCAGCCGCTGCCGGAATCGAACTTGTCCTGCGAGCGGAACAGTTCCGCACCGCAACAGGCGCAGGTATAGGTGCCGTCGTCCTTGCAGTCGAGATACTTGCCGGTAAACGGCCGTTCCGTGCCGTGCCGGCGCGTGACCTGGTACTGTTCCGCGGTCAACTGTGCGCGCCACTCATCGTCGGTCTTGCTGATCCTGTCAGTCATGCGTCTGGCTCCCGCGTGGATCGGTGATGATCCGTGCCTGTGTCTGTTGCAGCCGGTCGAGGAACTGCCGTGCCGTGGCGATGCCGATTTCGGCCTCGGCGCGTGCCTGCGGATCGCTGCTGGCGGCCACCTCCTGCTCGGCCCAGGCGAGGAATTCCTGTACCGCGGCGTGCTGTTCCTGCGCTTCCAGCGAGTTGAGATAATCGCTGGGGCGTGCCCGGACACGGTTACCTTCAATGACCTCGAGATTGAACAGGAGTTTCATGTGCCGGGCTCCGTCACATCCGGTTCCGCTTTCTTCAGCGCCGGGTGGATGCGTACCGTTTTGATCCGGTTGTCCTTGGTCTGCAGGATATCGACCGGGTGGTTATCGAGCAGCAGGCTGGTGTTCGTCTCGGGGATCATCTCGAGTTCCTCGATAATGAGCCCGTTGAGCGTCTTCGGCCCGTCGGTGGACAGCGTCATGTCGAGTGCGGTGTTCAGGGTGCGGATGCTGACCGTGCCGTCCACCAGCCAGGTGCCGTCCTCCTGCGGCTGAATATCCTCGAACTGGGCGGACGGGTCCGAGGTGAACTCGCCGACGATCTCCTCGAGGATGTCCTCCAGCGTCACCAGCCCCTGGATGTCGCCGTACTCGTCCACGGCGAAGCCGATGCGCCGGCGTTTGCGCTGGAAGTTGAGCAGCTGCCGGTTCAGCGAGGTGGTTTCGGGGATGAAGTAGGGTTCGCGTGCGATGTCCCGTAACGCGGCGTGATCGAGTTCGCCGCGGTACAGGTGCGGCAGCACGTCACGCATGTGCAGGATGCCGATGACGTGATCGATGTTTTCGTCGTACAGCGGCATGCGGGTGTACTGGCTGTCGGTCAGCGTCTTGCTGATGGTGGCCCAGTCGTCGTTGATATCGATACCGGTGACCTCGTTGCGCGGTACCATGATGTCCTCGACGCTCACATGTTCGAGGTCCATCAGGTTCAGCAGCATCGACTGGTGGCGCGCGGGAATCATCGCGCCGGCCTCCAGCACCACGGTACGCAACTCCTCCTTGGTCAGTGCCTGCGAGGCGCCGCCTTCAGGTGAAACGCCCAGCAGCCTGAGCAGGCCGTTGGCGATCATGTTCACGACCCACACCAGCGGGTACAACAGGCGCAGCAGCGGTACGTACACGAAGGACGCCGGGAAGGCGATGCGTTCCGGGTGCAGTGCGGCCAGTGTCTTCGGCGTGACCTCGGCAAACAGCAGGATGACGATGGTCAGCACCATGCCGGCCGCGAAGATGAAGCCTGCATCGTCATTGATGCGCAGTGCGATCAGCGTCATCAGGATGGAGGCGAGGATGTTGACGAAGTTGTTGCCGAGCAGGATCAGCCCGATCAGGCGGTCCTGGCGTTCCAGCAGTTTCTGCGCGCGCAGGGCGCCGGGATGGTTTTTGTCGGCCAGGTGGCGCAGGCGATAGCGGTTCAGCGTCATCAGGCCGGTTTCGGAACCGGAGAAAAAGGCGGACAGCAGTATCAGGAAGAACAGCGCCGCAAACAGCACGCTTAGTGGGGTGTCGTCCAAACGGGGACAGCCTCTGGTTGATTATCGAGGCCCAAGTGTACGCAAAACCGCGGGATGTGTCAGGCTCCAGAATGCGTTTCCCGCCAGGCGGCGGTAGTCCGTATCAAGAGCCGGAATGATGGAAATGACGGAAATGATGCCGGTTTGACACTAAACCGTGTGTCAACGGGCGATGTGTGGTCCGATGTGAAACGCGGGCTAGCGCCCCAGCACCAGTTCCAGCACGAACTTGCTGCCCAGGTAGGCGAGCATCAGGAAGACGAAGCCGCCGATCGTCCAGCGCAGCGCGGTACGGCCGCGCCAGCCGAAGCGCCAGCGCCCCCACAGCAGGATGGCGAACACGAGCCAGGCCACGATCGAGAGCACGGTCTTGTGCACCAGGTGCTGGGCAAAGATATCCTCGAGAAACAGGGCGCCGGTGACCAGCGCCAGCGTCAGCAGGATGAAGCCGGCGGCGATCATCTGGAACAGCAGCGTCTCCATGACGGCAAGCGGGGGCAGGGCGCGGATGAAGCCGCCCGGCTGGCGGTTGTGCAAGTGCCGGTCCTGGATGGCCAGCAGGATGGCCTGCACGACGGCGAGGCCCAGGATGCTGTAGGCGAGCAGCGAGAGCAGGATATGGCTGTCCAGTTGCCAGGACGAGGATTCAGTGATGAGGTGCTCGGCGGGGAAGGCCAGCAGCAGGCCGATGCTCAGTGCCGCGAGCGGAAACACGCCGATCCCCAGGTTGTCTACCGGCTGGAACAGGTTGGCCAGTACCAGCAGCAGGGCCGAGGTGAGCGCGATCAGCGAGGCCGCGTAGAAAAAGCCCAGGTTCAGGCCTTCGGACTGCAAAACGAGTGGATACAGGAAGCCCGCGTGGATGATGATCGCACCCGCACTGACGGTGAGGATCTGCTTGCGGTGGCAGTTGAACACGGTGCCGCCGCCCGCCAGCCGCATCACCAGCAGCGAACTCGCGGCCAGGTACAGGACAATGGAGAGCAAGCCAGGCAGTATCGGAACCATGGCGGCATCATCGCACAACTGCTGCGGGCATTGAAGAGTCGGCCGGCCACCCCCCACAGCTATCCCGCATTTCTCACCGGGATAGGCACTGCCCGATGACACACGGTTTATTACTGAATTGGCATCACGTTCATGATTTCAATTCAGTATGTTCCTCAACAGTCGCCCGGTGAGAAATGCGGGCCAGGGGATTAGCGGGTATAATCCGCTCCTTGCTGCCAGGCCCGGGACGAACCGTAACACGACGCCATGTTTGACAATCTATCCGAACGCCTCTCCAAAACGATCCGGAACCTGCGCGGGCAGGGGCGCCTGAGCGAGGACAATATCCGGGACGCGCTGCGCGATGTGCGCATGGCGCTGCTGGAAGCGGACGTCGCCCTGCCAGTGGTGAAAGAATTCATCGACCGGGTGCGCGAGCGCGCCCTTGGCCAGGATGTGCTCAAGAGCCTGACCCCGGGCCAGACGCTCGTCAAGGTGGTCAGCGACGAGCTGGTGCACATGATGGGCGACGCCAACGACGCGCTGCATCTGAACGTGCAACCGCCCGCGGTGATCCTGATGGCCGGCCTGCAGGGTTCCGGCAAGACCACCAGCAGCGCCAAGCTGGCGCGCATGCTGATGGCACGCGAGAAGAAGACGGTACTGCTGGCCAGTTGCGATATCTACCGGCCCGCGGCCATCGACCAGCTGCAGACGCTGGCGAACGAGGTGGGCGCGGTGTTCTTCCCGAGTCGTGCCGACCAGGACCCGGTCACCATCGCCCGCGATGCGGTCGCGCATGCGCGCAAGCAGCACATCGACGTGGTGATCGTCGACACCGCGGGCCGCCTGCATATCGACGACGAGATGATGGAAGAGATCCGCCGCGTGCACGCGGCGATCGACCCGGTGGAGACGCTGTTCGTGGTCGACAGCATGACCGGCCAGGATGCCGCCAACACCGCGCGCACCTTCAACGAGGTCCTGCCGCTGACCGGCGTGGTGCTCACCAAGACCGATGGCGACGCCCGTGGCGGTGCCGCGCTGTCGATTCGCTCGATCACCGGCAAGCCGATCAAGTTCATCGGCGTGGGCGAGAAAACGGCGGCGCTGGAGCCGTTCTATCCCGACCGCGTGGCCTCGCGCATACTCGGCATGGGCGACGTGCTGAGCCTCGTCGAGGAGGCCGAGCAGAAGGTCGACAAGGAGGCCGTCGCCAAGCTGGCGAAAAAGATCAGCAAGGGCAAGGGTTTCGACATGAACGATTTCCGCGACCAGCTCGACCAGATGCTGAACATGGGCGGGCTCGCCGGCCTCATGGACAAGCTGCCCGGGATGGGTCAGTTGCCGAAAAACGCCATGGCCGATGACGGACAGGTCCATCGCATGAAGGCGATCATCAATTCCATGACAGCGCACGAGCGCAGCTTCCCGGGTGTGATCAACGGCTCGCGCCGGCGCCGCATCGCGGCGGGTTCCGGCACGCAGGTGCAGGACGTGAACCGCCTGCTGAAACAGCACCTGCAGATGCAGAAAATGATGAAGAAGATGTCGAAAGGCGGGATGGGCAAGATGCTGCGCGGCATGAAAGGCAAGGGGCCGATGGGCCTGCCGTTCTAGCCCGCATGTCTCACCGGGATAGGCAGCGGCCAATGACACATTGTTTATTGCCGAATGAGTATTAATTTCATAGTTCAGTTCATTTGAGTCGGATAACCGCCGCCCGGTGAGAAATGCGGGCTAGCTAGACTGGAAGGCGCACAAAATAATACGGTGGCCTGGGCCACCGTCAAACATTGCGCGATAAGGGTATCGAATTTGTTGTTCTTGTACTGCTGGTACAGATACCACTGCGCAAGCCGGTTCTTGTAATTGTTGTGCAGAGAGCTCCTGTTCTTGTGTCGTTGGAACTACCTCCCCCCCTTGTTCTTTTCTTCTTTGCTCGCCTTGGTAAATAAGCAAATGCCGTGCCAGCCTTGAAA
>JBATJF010000225.1:0-2540 GCA_049668345.1 Gammaproteobacteria bacterium | reverse complement strand
GTGGTTCCGTGGCCATTATCCTCGTGCATGAGATGCGCTCCTGCAACAAGGGATGCGCGATATTTACGGGAGGTGAGTAGTTCGCGGACCACGTCCGCTCCTGTCGGTCCCGGCGCATTTGTACCCGAAGGGGGTTGGTTTTATTTTTCCGTGTTCTTCCGTGGATTCCGTGGCCATTACTTTTTTGAAGGGTGCAGTTCGTGCGCCGCTGCCGGTGCGTAAAACGCACCCTACATTCAATCGGGCCATTGCGTAGGGTGCACTTCGTGCACCATTTCCGGTGCGTAAAACGCACCCTACGGTCTCATTTCCGTGTCCTTCCGTGTGGTTCCGTGGCCATTCTTCTTTTAACGTCTCACGTCTCACGCAATAGTGCACACTGCCCGGTCAACATCCAGCGCCGGATTACCCGGACATGCCATAGACACAGGTTGATGATTGCAGCTTGCGTGCCTGCTGTTTCATCAGTTCCACGATGGCATAGACCCCGACGTGGCGGTTGGGTGAAAGGTGCTCATCGAGGCTGAGGCGGCTGAACAGCTCGTCGACATCCAGCTGTTCCACCTCCGCGACGGTCTTGCCGGAGGCGAGCTGGATCAGGACGGCGAGCACCCCCTTGATGATGCTGGTATCGCAATCACCGTGAAAACGGATGATCTCCGGATCATGTTCGTCGTGACAGGCACACACCCAGACCTGGCTCATGCAGCCCCGGACCTTGTTCTCGTCCGTCTTGAGCGCCGCCGGCATGGCGGGCAGCTTTTCACCCAGTTCGGTCAGGTACTGGTAACGCTGTTCCCAGTCACCGAGCAGCTCGAAGATATCGACGATGTCATCCAGGCTGGTCATCATGACGGCCACACCGGGTTACACACCGAAGGATTCGCCACAGCCGCACGTGTCCCTGGTGTCGGGATTGCGGAATTCGAACCCCTGGTTGAGGGCGTTGCTTTTCAGGCAGTCAACCTCGGGCCCGTCGATCGGCTGCAGGCTCTGTTTGTCTACCACCACCTTGACACCGTGGCTTTCGAACACGACATCGTCGTCGCCGGCAGCGTCGGCGCAGTCGACAACACAGGCAAACCTGCTGCAACCCGATGTCCTGCTGCCCAGGCGAAGGGTTTCGACGTGCCTTGCCGCGCTTTCGGTGAGTACTAGAGCCATCGTCCTGCACTCCTCATGGTCGTCAGAACAGGCCCAGCGTCAGCCTGGCCTCGTCACTCATGCAGTCCTGGCTCCAGGGCGGGTCCCAGACCAGTTCGACGTGCGCGTCGGTCACCCCGTCGACCGCACGGACGGCGGATGCCACCTGGTCAGGCAGGATGCCGGCCACCGGGCAGCCCGGCGCAGTGAGCGTCATGCGCACAGATACCGCGGCATCTGCGTCGATGTCCAGCCCGTAGATCAGGCCGAGGTCGTAGATATTCACCGGGATTTCCGGGTCATACACGGTCCGTATGGCCGCGATAATGCGCGACTCCAGCGTGTCATCCGCCGGCAGGGTGTCCGTGCCGGGCGCCTGCTGTTGCGGTTGCCGGGCAGTCTTTTCGTTCATGTGCGTTACTCCACGGTCGCCGCGGCGGTGCCGAGAATTTCCGTCAACCGGCCGGCCGCCAGCTCGCGCAGGACCGGAACATCGATGGTATCGATCACCTCGCCGGCAAAGCCGAGGCAAAGCATCCTGCGCGCGGCATCGGCATCGATACCCCGCGACCGCAGGTAATACAACTGCTGCGGGTCGAGCTGACCGACGGTGGTGCCGTGACTGCACCTGACGTCATCGGCATGGATTTCGAGCTGCGGCTTGGTGTCGACCTCGGCGTCCCGGGAGAGCACCAGGTTGTCATTGGTCAGGACGGCATCGCTGTGCTGCGCCTGCTTCTCGACCAGGATGCGGCCGTCGAATACCGCGCGCCCCTTGCCGTACAGCACACCCTTGAAGCGCTCGCGGCTGGTACAGGCGGGCACGGTGTGACGGACGTCGAGATGAAAATCGTTGAGCTGCTGATCGCCCACGGTGTACAGCCCGTTCAGGGTACATTCCGCACCCTCCTCCCTGAAGGTCGTGTTGTATTCCGTCCTGGCCCAGCGCCCGCCGAATGCCAGGGTAGTGCCGTGGTAGCGGCTGTCCCGTTGCTGCGACAGGTACAGGCTGCCCAGGTGATAGGCGCTGCGGCTCTCGTCCTGCAGCCGGTAGTGGCTGAGCGCGGCGCCCGCGCCCGTCACGATCTCGGTGACAGCGTTGTGAAAGTACAGTGACTGCTCAGGACCGATAAAGCGCTCGACCAGTGTCGCCCTGGCGCCGGCGCCCAGCACGACGAGGCTGCGCGGCTGCAGCAGCAACGGTGCAGCTGCACACTGGTTGAAGTAAATCACCTCGATGGGCCGTTCCAGCTCCACACCCTTTTCAATATTCAGATAAACACCGTCATTCACCAGCGCGGTATTCAGGGCAGTGAATACATGCCCGGCATGTTGTACCGACTGACCAAACCAGGCGGCCAGCGGTTCGGGATTGGTCGTCAGCGCCTTGCGCAGGC
>JBATJF010000224.1:0-2146 GCA_049668345.1 Gammaproteobacteria bacterium | reverse complement strand
AGCCAGTGCCAGCCCGACTGCTGCCGGGCAGCCAGCGAGCACAGCGCTCCCGCTGGAGCCGCCGCGCGTCGATGTCGCTTACCTGCGCAATCCGCCGCCCACCTATCCGAAGCGGCTGCTCAGGCGCGGCGTGGAGGGCGAGGTGCTGGTGCGTGCGCAGGTGCAGGACGACGGCCGCTGCAGCCGGGTACAGCTGAAGGAATCCAGCGGCTTCCGGCAGTTTGACGAGGCCGCGCTGTCGGCCGTCAGGGACTGGCGCTTTGTGCCGGCCCGGCGCGGTGCGCAAACCGTGGTCGC
Organism: Gammaproteobacteria bacterium; assembly: GCA_049668345.1. Taxonomy (GTDB): domain Bacteria; phylum Pseudomonadota; class Gammaproteobacteria; order UBA9214; family UBA9214; genus UBA9214. Next base: position 1,849 of record JBATJF010000224.1, on the reverse strand, counting down.
CTGGGTGGATGTGCCGATTGCCTTCCGGATCACCCGCACCCCATGAATATTGCAGCTTCCGTTTCCATCGTGCACCTGACGCTCTGGTTGCTGGCGGCGTTCTCGCTGGCGAGCTGGACCGTGATCCTGTTGAAGTCCTGGCTATACCTGCGTGCGGGTCGTCAGAACCGGATGTACTCCCGCGGTTTCTGGGAGGCAGATAGTCTCGCTGACGCACAGCGGCTGGCGGCACAGGGCCGGGGCATGCTTGCGGCCGTGTCGCGACGCGGCTTCACCGCATTGCAGTCTCCCGCGGATGAAGGCGCTCTGCTCGCACGCACCGATCACGGCAAGATGCTGCTGGAGCGCGCGCTGCGGGACGAGCTGCAGTACCAGCAGCGCCGCCTGGACAGCGGGCTGATGTTGCTGGCCAGCGTCGGCTCCACCGCACCCTTTGTCGGCCTGTTTGGCACGGTATGGGGCATCATGCTGGCGCTCGAGGGTATCAGCGCCAGTGGCTCGGCCGCGCTTGACATAGTGGCCGGACCGATCGGCGAGGCGCTGATCGCCACGGCAGTCGGCATCGCCACTGCCGTGCCGGCGGTGCTGGCCTATAACCACGGCCTGCGCCAGTCACGCCGCCTGGGCATCGAGCTGGAAAATTTCGCCGCCGATTTCGTTGAACTCAACTCACGCAGCTAGCATGGCCCTGCAAACACGATCCCAACAGGAGGCGATGAGCGAGATCAACGTGACGCCCCTGGTGGATGTCATGCTGGTGTTGCTGGTGATCTTCATTGTCACGGCGCCGCTGATGACGCGCGCGGTACACGTCGAGCTGCCCGAGACGGCGGCCACGACGCCCGTTGAACAGTCGCAATACGTGCACGTGAGCATGGACGCGCAGGGCACGCCGTTCATCGAGAACCGCCCGGTCACGCTGGAGGAGCTGGAGGCCGAATTGCATGCGCAACTGGATGCGGATCCGGGACTGACCGTGCAGGTGCACGGTGACGCGCAGACAGCTTACGGCCGCCTGGCGCTGATGATGTCGCTGATCCAGCGGGCCGGTGTCACGAAGGTCGATCTGATGACGTTGCCGATGCAGTGAGTCTGCCTGTCTGCCAGGTATCTGGCAGCCTTTCGCAGTATCGGCCTTTCGTACAGTTGCGACAATTGGCCGCATCGTAATCAACCGCCGGTTTCCGGATAATTTTCTACAGCCATCTGATGGCGAATAACAATCATTCAAGCTCGTTCTATCATTCAATTGCGGGGAATCCATCGTGTTCATGCAAAGTAAAACAGCAGCCGCCTGCGCCCTGCTTATTCCATTCATTGCTTGTCCGCTTGCCGCTGTGTCCGCAGAGGAAGCCACCCGGCTCGGTACGGTCACGGTCACCGGCGAGCTCGCGGAGGAAGACAACACCTACCAGCTGGACACGGAGGAGGTGCCCGGTATCGCGCCGGATGCCGCCAGCCTGCTGCACAAGGTGCCGGGCGCGAACGTCAACCGCAACGGCGCCCTGACCGGTATCGCCCAGTACCGTGGCCTGTTCGGGGACCGTATCAACGTCACGGTCGATGGAATTACCGTACAGGAAGGCTGTACCAACAGCATGGACCCGCCCCTGTCGTTCATTCCCGGCACGCAGCTGGAGAGCATCGAGGTCATCCGCGGGATCGCACCGGTCAGCTCCGGCCTTGAGACCCTGGCCGGTACCATGCGGGCGGAATCGATCCGGTCCGAATTCGGCAGCGGCGATGACATGGAGTCGCACGGTTCGCTGCGCCTTTCGGGCGCAACCGTGAACGATGCTGGTGCGGCCGGCGTGCTGGCCGGGGTTGCCAACCGCACGCACCGCATGCA
>JBATJF010000223.1:0-2002 GCA_049668345.1 Gammaproteobacteria bacterium | reverse complement strand
ATCCGGGCACTGGAAGCCGGCAACGGCAGCCGCAAGGATGCGGCTGCTCGCCTGGGTATCAGTCCGCGTACGCTCAGGTACAAGATCGCGCGCCTGCGCGATGCCGGCCTGGACGTTGCGTCGCGGACGGGCATGAGGACATCCTGGTGAGATGGAAAACGTTTTGAATGTGCAAATGCGGAGGTGAAGCATGAGCGATATGGGTATCAGCCAGGTACTGGACCAGATGCGCGCCATATCGGCGCAGGCCCGGCGCGACCCGGTGGCGGAAAGCGGCAATGCAGCGGCAACCGGGCGGCCGGATTTTGCCGGTCTGCTGAAGGAATCCGTGAACAGCGTCAACGAGGCACAGCAGGCTGCAGGCAAACTGCAAGCTGCCTTCGAGGCCGAGGACCCGAACGTAGACGTGGCACAGGTCATGGTCGCGATGCAGAAATCGAGCCTGTCATTCCAGGCGATGGCGACGGTGCGCAACAAGCTGGTCGCGGCGTACCAGGAAATCATGAGTATGCCGGTCTAGAAACAATGCGTCATGAACAGGGAAGGTAGCAACGATGGCACTGGTGAATCCTGAAAATATCGCGGCCCAGGCGAAGGGCTTCAATGCATTGCCCGTGCTGCGGCAGATTGGCCTGATGATCGGGCTGGCGGGAAGCGTGGCGCTGGGTGTCGCGGTGGTGCTCTGGTCGCGTACGCCGGACTACAGCATGCTGTACGGGCGCCTGTCGGACGTCGAGGCGGCGCAGGTGGCGGCCTCGCTGGACAGCGCTGCCATCCCCTACCGGATAGAACACGGTTCAGGTGCCATCACCGTGCCGGCCGACAAGGTCCACGAGGCGCGGCTCAAGCTTGCCACGCGCGGTCTGCCGCGCGGCGATGGCACCGGCTTCGAGCTGCTGGACGAAAAGCAGGGCTTCGGCACCAGCCAGTTCATGGAGCAGGCACGCTACAACCGCGCCATGGAGGGCGAGCTGGCGCGTTCCATCTCCACCCTGCAGAGTGTGGAGAGTGCACGCGTGCACCTGGCGATCCCCAAGCGATCGGTATTCGTGCGCGACCGCAACAAGCCTGAGGCGTCGGTGGTGCTGAAACTGTTTGCCGGTGCGCGTCTCGATGACGAACGCCTGGCCGGCGTCGTGCACCTGGTGGCTGCCAGCGTGGAAGGGCTGGCGGCGGAGGATGTCACCGTGGTCGACCAGAACGGCCGCCTGCTGACCGCCAATAACAGCGTGCACGGCATGGCTGCCAGCGCCGGCCAACTGGCCTATTCGCGCAAGCTGGAGCAGGAATACATCAAGCGCATCGAAGACATCCTGATCCCGATCGTGGGTGCGGACGGCGTGCGTGCGCAGGTCGTGGCGGATATCGATTTCACCAGCGTGGAAAGTACCACGGAAAGTTACCAGCCGGACGACCGGGCAGTGCGCAGCGAGGAGACCTTCGAGGAGAGCAGCACATCCGGTATGGCGAGTGGTATACCAGGTGCGCTGAGCAACCAGCCGCCGCCGGCAGGGACGCTCGACGGTGATGCCGTCGAAGGCGACCAGCCCGGTCCGGTGAACAGCACGCGCCGGGCCACGCGCAACTACGAACTGGACCGCAGTATCAGTCACACCCGCAACCAGCCGGGTGCAGTCAAGCAACTGTCCGTAGCGGTGCTGGTCGACTATCGCACGCAGGCCGACGACAAGGGCAAGTCTGTGCGCGTACCGATGGATGAAGAAGAAATTGCCCGCATTACCGGTCTGGTCAAGGAGGCGGTCGGCTTCAGCGAAGAGCGCAATGACAGCATCAACGTCAGCAATATCCCGTTCCGTACCGTCGACGAGGTCAGCGAGGTGTTTCCGGTAACGCCGGTCTGGCAGCAGCCGTGGGTCGGTGGTGTGGTCAAGCAGGTGATCGGCGCCGTGTTCGTACTGTTCCTGCTGTTCGGCGTGTTGCGTCCGGTACTGCGCAGCCTGGCGCAGCGGCCGCAGCCGGCGGCTGCCGGGGGTGCGCAGGG
>JBATJF010000222.1:0-11470 GCA_049668345.1 Gammaproteobacteria bacterium | reverse complement strand
CCGCCCGGATCGCCGACCCCGCCATCGGCTGGGGCTACGTGGACCAGAAGCACTCCGCGCCCCGCCTGCATGACCTGATCCCGCTGCGCACCCGCATCGTGAAGCGACCGGTCCTGACCACGGTCGAGACGCTGACCGGACCGGTGCGCGGTGCGGCACGTACCCATCTGATGACCGGCTATGTACACAAGGCCTATCCGCCGGTATATGCGCAGCTGGCACGCCACGCCGGCTTCGCCTCGGCGGCCATCATTCGCGGCGTCGAGGGCGGCGTCATTCCCTCGCTGAAACAACCGGCATTGCTATTCTGCTATCATGATGGCGGCGCGGAATACCCGCAGGAAGTACGCCCCGACATGATCGGTATCGTGCAGCAGACCCGCGCTGTCCCGCTCCCGCAGGACAATGCGCCGGACTCCATCGAAGGCAGTGTCACAGCAGCATTCGACAGCGCGGCAGCAGCGCAGGCTGCGGCAGCGGCCGGCCTGTCCGCACTGCAGGGTATACCGGGCGCGGCGCGTGACAGCCTGATCTACGGCGCCGCCATCATGCTGCATCACCTGCGCCGCCACGCCACTCTCAAGGACGCGGCGGCAGCGGTAGCAGCGGTAATCGATTCGGGGGCAGCACTGTCACACTTTACGGCGGCACGCGGCTGAACAGGCGCGCGGCGGCAACCCTTTCAACCCAAACAAAGACCGAGACGAGGAAGCAACGATGAACCAGGAATACTACAACGCAGTCACCAAGATGGAAGAAATGGGCGTCGACCCGGATTACATCCAGGGCTGGGAGGGCGGTTACCTGCTGAACCCGGAGCGTGAAGAGCAGCGTGTCACCGACGCCTACTCCGCCGGCTACGAAGACGGCAAGGCCCACAACACCGACAACTTCGGCGACTGGAAAAAATAGACCCCGCGGGATCGAACTGAAAAGGCGGGCCAGCCCCGCCTTTTTTATGTTTCCGGGCGGGCAAACAGCTCGCGCAGTGCCTTGCGCAGCGGTGTCATCGCCTCGGGCAACTCGATTTCCATCACCTGGTCGGTGATCCACTTGTTGTCCTTCTCGCCCATCACGGCGCGCACGTTCTCCCCGAAGTAGCGTTTCAGGGCGTAGCCGGGCTCGCCATCCACCATGGAAAATTCGGCATAGTCCGCGGTACGCGAGTTGAGCAGGTCGATAAACGCCTGCCGGTATTCCCCCTTGCCCTGCGCGTCGGTACGGTTGTCCTGCACCTGGTCCGCCAGGTGACGCGCCAGCGAAGTGATGAATTCCTGGCGTTGCGCCTGGTCCAGCTCCGCGGCCTTCAACCGGTCGGCCATGTGTACCAGAAAAGCCACAAACTCCGCGATGATATCCAGGCGCTGGGCGTTGGTGTCGGTCTGGAAACCCTCGTTCTCGAGGTTGAGCGTACCCTGCTGCGCAATGCGCCACAGAATAAATGCCGCCGCGCCGCCGATCTCGGTCAGGCTGCGTTCCCGCTCCTTGATATTCCACTTGCTCTTGACTCTCACACCGGCTCTCCTGCTGCCCCTGCTGGCTGCCAGACGATGATAATGGCGAGGCATAATGTCACATGCTAGCATAGAAAAAACAGCGGAATTATCAGGGTAACGAGTGTGAAGACCAACGGCAGGCACCGGCCATTCACAGCAGCAGCCGACATCAGGGCACTGATGCCGACACTGGATGCCGTGCGCACCAACTGCCACATCTCCGATGCACAATTCGCCACCAACTACACCCTGTGCGTCTACCTGCTCAAGATGCGCGAGTACTTTCGCTGGGAACACGGCCTGCCATTCGGGGCCGCCTTGCCGCACGAGCAGCTGACCGACTGGCTGACCCGGCGCGAGACGCACTGGGACAGCCTCGAGAACAACCGCTTCGAGGACATCCCGGTCGGCAATGAACGCTTCAGTCCCTTCGATGCACCCGCGATCAACGCCGTGCTGAATCCGCTCGGCTACGTATACAGCAGCGGCTACGGCCCCGGCATGAAGCCGGTGTTCTTCATGGGCACACTCGAGGTACACCGGCAACACGATGATTACCTGCTGCTGGTATCCGGCCGGGAGCTGGCGCGCGATCTCGCCGCGCCGCCGGCCATGAGCCTGGACGGCACCATCTTCATCCGCCGCGAGTCGCTGCGCAGGATGCTGTGGGAACGGCTCGAGGAATGGCGCTGGAACCGGCCGGCCAATGCCATGCAGCATGCCCTCGAATGCTACGACTTCGAAAACGCACCGGATGAATCGCTCGAGGCAATGACCGACAGCGAGCTGAACACGGTGATGCTGCACGAGATCGGCGAGGTGCAGGCCGGCAAACTGCTCGGCCCCGGCTGGGAAGACATGCTGGTGAGACTCGGCCACTGCAGGGAGGAGATCATGCTGCGCGCCGTGCGCGATCACCTCGCGGACGCCCTCTCGACGCTGCCCGGCCTGCTGGCGGAGCACAACCCGGCGACGCTGCACTGCTACATCGGCAGCCTGTCCAGCATGCGCAAGGAACTGTTTCCGCAACTGCTCGCCGCCTACGAGATCTGGACGATTACCGGGAATACCCGTGAACTCGAGCAACTCTCTGACCGTTCCGTGGCGCACTGGACGACACTGGCCGGCGAGCTGCTCGACCTGTTCGACCGGCAGGGCACCGGGTGCCGGCAGCAACTCATCGCTACCATCGAATCGAACCAGCTCTGACCACGCAGAAACCGAGTGTTATGAAACAACCCGCTACGGCACCGGCCGCACCACTGACCACCCTCCGCGAGGTAAAGCCGCTGAGTTTCATCTTCGAGAAGCCGCGCGCATTGCCGCTCGACATATGCAACGAGATGATCCGCCGCTTCGAGGAACGCACGGATGAACAGTATCCCGGCCGCGTCGGCCAGACCGTGCAGCAGGAACCCGGCGTCAAGCGCTCGACTGACCTGGTGGTCAGCGGCAAGGAACACTGGCAGGACATCGATCGCGAGCTGTTTCGCTCGCTGGGACGGGCCATCCAGGAATTCCGCAATGCCTATCCCTTTTTCGGCGGGCCGTTCAAGGACAGCGGCTATGCCATCCAGCGCACCCTGCCCGGCGAGTTCTATCACTGGCACATCGATGGCGGCAGCCACGAATTCAGCCAGCGCCAGCTGGTGGCGGTCTGGTACCTGAACGATGTGCCCGGCCCCGGCGGGGCCACCGAGTTTTCCTGCCAGGACGTGCAGATCCAGCCCGAGGCCGGCAAGCTGCTGCTGTTCCCGCCGTTCTGGACCCACGAGCACCGTGGCGCCAGGCTCGAGCGGGGCGTCAAGTACATCGCCACTACCTGGGTGGTGTTCGCCTGATCAACCGCACCCGGCCCGGCATGCGCATCATCGAGCCGACCAGCGCCGACGAATTCCGGCGATACTACGACCTGCGCTGGCGCATCCTGCGCGCGCCCTGGGACCAGCCGCGCGGCAGCGAGTGCGATGTGCAGGATGCCGGCAGCACCCATCTCATGCTGGTCGATGACGGCGGCAAGCCGCTGGCCGTGGGACGCCTGCATTTCAACACCATTCGCGAGGCACAAATCCGCTTCATGGCGGTCGAGGTTGCGCAGCAGCGCAGCGGCCTCGGCAGCCGGCTGCTCCAAGCGCTCGAACACAGGGCGTGCGCGCTGGGCGCCTCACGCATCGTACTGGATGCGCGTGAAACCGCACTCGGCTTCTATCGCAAGCAGGGTTATGCGGTGGATGGCGCCGGACACACGCTGTTCAACCGTATCGCCCACGTGAAAATGAGCAAGCGGTTCGGCGGCAGCACCGCTCAGGGCAGGTAACCGGCACTGCGTGCCATGTCCCGTAGCGTTTCACGATCCGGGTAGTTGTCGGCGAGCTGTTCGCGATGCAGCAGCCAGCTGGCGTACTCGGCAGCCTCGACGGGATCGCTGCCGTGGCAGCCCAGCACCGTGATCACTGCGGCACCGACCTTCCATGGTCCGTCACCGCGCAGTTCGCCCTGCACCAGGCAAATGCCCTCCTCACCCAGCCGGTCCCAGAACGGCCGGAAATAGACCAGTCCCGCCGGGGAAGCCGGGCCGTTATTACGGGCATGGCCCGGATCGAGAGACCGACCCGGGCCATACGCGAAGCGTTCCAGCATGATGTGCCGGCGGCCATCGGGATAACGGATCAGTAAGGGCGCGGTAACGGAAAACAGGTCGGCCATGGGCAGTCCACGCGGCAGTCAGTGCACTCAGTCCGTCACCAGCTCGGTTTCCAGCATCTCGCCATTGCTATCGATGCGGATGCCGGTGACGCCCGGTGCCCGGGCGAGGATATAGGCGGACAGCAGCAGCATCATTTTCTTGTTGTCCTGGTGCATGGCGGTGAGCATCTTGTCACCGACAATCTGGCAGCGCTGTTCCAGGGTCGGGTTGTCGATCCAATCACGGCTCATCTGCCAGCCCTTGTCCATGTCGGCATCCATCTTGTCGAAGAAGTCACCCGCCTCGTTGACCAGTGCATCCGGCACGTTCACCGGATAGACCTGTTCCTGTACTACCACGTTCAGAATCATGATTAGCGCCCTGATTTTGGTTACACTGCCTGTATTGTGTTTATGTTAACGCATACCCGCCACCGGCTGCAGGACTGATTCATGCTGACCCGTATCAAGGGCGTGCTCGACCGCTCGCAACTCGAGACCATCGAACGGCTGATCGCCGGGGGACGCTTCGCGGACGGCCGCGGCTCGGCCGGCGCGGCGGCAAAACGCGTCAAGCTGAACGAGGAACTGGCGCTGGACCCGGCACGCATGAGCGAACTCAACAACCTGGTCATGGGCAACCTGGTCCGGCACGCGGTATTCCGCAGCGCCGCCATGCCACGCAAAACCGCCATACCCTACTACGCCCGCTACCTGCCCGGTATGGCCTACGGTAATCATGTCGACGACCCGATCATGGGCCAGGGCGACCTGTACCGGTCCGATGTGTCGGTAACGGTCTTTCTGAATGAACCGCAGGACTACGATGGCGGCGAACTCTGCATCCGGACCCCGTTCGGCGACCAGCAGGTCAAGCTGCCGGCCGGCGACGCCGTGATCTACCCCTCCTCCAGTATCCACCGGGTTGCCGAGGTCACCCGCGGCGAACGCCTCGTTGCCGTGAGCTGGATCCAGAGCCTGGTGCGCGAACCCGACCGGCGCGCGCTGCTGCACGACCTGAACCAGGCACGCGAGGCGTTGTTGCAGGAACGACCGGATGCGCCGGAGACCGCGCAGGTCAACCAGAGCTACATCAACCTGGTGCGCATGTGGTCGGATGTTTGATTAAATCCGTCTCGCGCCAAGGCGCAAAGAAAATCAATAAATGAATAAATGGGGGTCGGATACATTCTCCGAAAGTTACATCCATTTTTCTCTGCGCGAGGCTTTTCAAACACAGCCACTCTCTTCAACCGGCCCGACGTTCATGCCGACAGACAGCCGCAGTTCCGGGCTGTTGTTCACCGTCACCTCGTGCATCACGTCAGGGCCGAACATCACCAGCTTGCCCTCCTCCGGCTGCACGGTGACTGGCCTGTCGCCATCGTAAAGGATCAGTTCACCCGAGTTTGCGGGAACGCGGATGTAGTACACCGCCGAAAGCAGCTCGTCGTTCTCGTCGTGATGATGCGGTGAGGTCACATGCCCCGCACCCATGGCATTGAACCAGAACCCTGCCTTCAGTGTATCCGCGGCGACGTCCAGCCACTGCGCGGCCTGTTGCCGGAACGCATCGAGCACCGCGGCAATCTCCGGGATTTCCGACGCGTCGATGTAGGTATTCTCGAAACGGCCGGCAAAATGATGGGTCTGCCTGACCCGGCCGGTGCCGGACAATTCCTGAAACCGGGTATACAGACACGCGTTGAGTGCTGCCGGGTCTGGCAGGGTGAATTCGCGAATACGCATGTGTTGGCCATCGACCGATTGTCAGAACGGGTATTCTATCCGCACATCCGGCTTCCCTGAAGACATCGGCCACGCGTTGTGGCCGGGAAAATACCCTGTGGAATGCCTGTAAAATGCATACCGGGACGTGTTCGCGCCTCTTCCGATGACGGCTGTATTGCAATACAATTCCGCCTCAAAATTCTTTTCTCAAGTTGAATCAGGAGCATGAAAATGGCACTGGACGTAAACGGCAAGAGCATCGAGCTGGATGAGAATGGCAATCTCACCGACCCGACCGCCTGGGATGAGGATGTTGCGAGAGCACTGGCCGCCAAGGAAGGTATCGAGCTGACCGAGGCGCATTTCGATGTCCTGAATTACCTGCGCTCGGAATACTTCGATAACAACGGCTCGCAGCCCATGGAGCGGGTGATCAACAAGGGTATGGCCAAGATCTGGGACAAGAAGGTCAGCAGCAAGGATCTCTTTGAACTGTTCCCCTTCGCCCCCAGCAAGCAGGGTAACCGGATCGCCGGTCTGCCATTCATCCTGCGCAAGGGCGGGTACTGACGCGAGACGGGCAAGCCGTCATTCAATAAACAACCGCCACAGGGAACACGGAGCTCGCAGCGTTAATTCATAGCTTCCGCGCAAGCTGTCACCAGCGGCGCAAGGCACGGGATTGGTGGCAACCCGGCCGCCTGCAGGCAAAGGCACCGCGTGTCGGCCAGGCATTTTCTGATTTGATTTTTCGCTGTGAACCCAGTGCTCTCTGTGGCAGACAGCTATACGTCAGGATACGCAATAAAAAAGCCGCACCCTTCCGGAATGCGGCTTTTTTTTGGCAGTACGCCTGACTAGCGATGCGAACCCTTTTCTTCGTGCGCCATGTCAACCAGCTGGTTGGCCAGGTTCATGTATTCCTGTCGGAAGCCCTTCAGCGGATGGCCTTCATCGGCGGCGAAGTAGTCCTTCATCTCCACGCCATTGGCATGCTCGTAATCGATGAATTTCTTCTGCATTTCCAGCAGTTTGGCGATCAGATCCTGTTTATTGCTCATGAGCTTCTCTCCGGATGCGAGTCAAGTCGTTGTAAATTCTTGAATAAGCGCAACTATAGCCAGTTGCCCGGGCACCGAACATATCCCATATGGGAAGCCGGCCGGAGAGTGCGCCCCGATGTGCACCGGACTGCCGGCAATGACGGTTACAGCCCCCGGTTGTCCTGGCGGGACTCTGCCGCACAGGCACGGATTTACCGCGCATCACCGGAATGGCAAGCCTCGCCCGGAACAGGGCGTTACCGGCAAGGCTATTCCTTTGCGTCGTTGACCGGCTTGATGCCCTTGTGCGGCAGGAACAGGCCGCAGCCGATGTTGCGCCCCTCGCCCAGCCCGAGCTGCTGCAGTCGCACCGACTGCGCCGGCTCGAGATCCGCCACCATCAGGCTGCGGGTATGGACCGGCCCGTCCGGGAACTGCAGGGTGTGGCTGATACCCCCCAGCATTTTGCGGCAATCGATATCGATGGCCTGCAGCCCGCGCGCGGCCTCCTCCAGGAAGGCCTGTTCATCGGACTCTTCCCCGGTCATGACGTAGCGCGAGAACAGTGTCGACAGGCTGCTTAGCAGGAAAACTTCCGAGTCGCCGACTTCGAGCGGATGGCCATCGATATCGAGCCGCCGGCCGGTCAGCTTGCGTGCATCCTCCAGGCGATGCCTGGGCAAACGCAGGCGCATGCGGGTGCGCCGCGACAGGTGCAGCAGCTCGCTGGCGAGATCCTCGGGGCGGTACCAGCCGTTACCGGAAGCGGCGCCATGAATGAGATGGACGCCGGCATGCGGTTCGTCTTCCAGCCAGGGCAGGACCTCCAGCAGGGCACGCGACAGCGCATGGGCGTGATCCAGCGGCAGCGTCGGGCAGCCGATCCTGAACGCCAGGTCGACGACGTCATCCGGGACCACGAACTCCGGTGCTTTCTCTTTTTCGTCGTTCCAGAACATGCCTGTCACTTCCCGCCGGGGTTAATTGCCTGTCGAGTAGAAGGCCGCTTCCAGCCGGTCTTCCCAGTCTTCGGGCGTGTCGGGAAACGGCGGGCGCACATCCATGCGGAAATGGATCTCGCCGCCGCGCGCACGCGCGCTGATGGCCTGCTTCAGGGCCTCGAAGGATTCGATGTCATGCTGCTGTATCAGCACTTCGCTCAACCACAGCATTGCCTGTCTCCATAAAAATCGTTGTCGGCGACGGTCGCGCGGATCCGGTCGTGATAGCGCGCCCGGTACAGCAGCCGGGCCTGCCCGTCTGCGGCCGCGTCGTCAAAGGCCTCGCGCCGGTGCAGTACATTATTGCAGATAATCCCCTGCCCGGCCTGCAGCCGGTGCCGGAAAATCCACGGCAGATCGCTGTCCAGCAATTCACGCAGGAATTCGATGGCATTGCGCACGTCCCGGTCGTCCTTCCACTCGATGCTGCGGGTGCGTGCCGTATAACGCATATGGAGGGCATTGCTGCCCTTTTCAACCGTAAAGACCGGACCGGATTGTGCGCCGCGGATCTGCCGGCCGTCCTCGATGTTGGCCGGAATGGTCATGGCATCCGGCTGCAGGAGCGCACGGATATAGGCCGGATTCTCGTCACGCAGCAGCAGGTAGGCGAGTTCGTGATCGAACAGCACGCTCTCGCCGCCGCTGGCCGCGGCGGACACGCAGTGCATCAGGATGGCCCGCACCTGTTCGTCGAGCGTGTTGTAATAACCGTCGGTATGCCAGTTCAGCGGCCGGTTGGTGTAGGGGATGTATCGGGTCCCCGCCGTCTCCGGTACGACCCGCAATGCGGTGATGCTGTCCTCGTCGGCGCGCAGGTTCATGTCCAGCCGTTCCAGCCCGAACTGCCTGCCCAGTGCACGCACCGCCTCCTTGTCCTCACTACCGCCACCCCGGACGGCGTAGATCGCCATGTTCGCCTTGCGGCAACGCGCCAGGATTGCCGCATGCTCGGCCGCTGTCAGATGCGCCGGATTGTCGACATCAACCAGCAGGTCGGCAGCGGCCACGGGATAGCCATCCAGCTTCCACGCGCGCCAGACCCGGTAGTCGGCATCGCCGGCAAGGTCGAAGGGTCGAAAGCTGTCTGGGCTGTGTATCATGGAATCCGCAGTGGACCGGTTTTTCAGGAGTCTGTATCTTACGGTGACACATGGACTTTAGACACCGTGGCCCTACCGGTCCTGAGGTCTCGGCAGTCAATTGCTAATGAGAACGTTTCTCACCTAAATGCCTGAAATCACACCGGCAATCCCGGTTCACCGGTTGAGAAATAGTGATTAAGTGCGCGTTAATATAAGAAAATGTTCTGTCCGCATTAGTAAATCCGGGCAAATCTGATAACTACCGGAAATTAAATCAATATTCTGCCAATACCCCGTTCGGGATACGGGCCAATATACGCGCCACCCCAAGGGTAGGATATGTATACCCGCAGAGCCTTTCTACAATGCGCTCAACTGAGAGTTACGCTGTTGTAATTCCGTATAACTCGCTGATTTCCAGTTGCCCGGCAGGGCGACAGCGCGCGCTGTCATCAGTAGCAAACCAATTGGTGTAGAAAACAATCCAGGAGATTATTGCCATGGCCAAGAACACCTACCCGACACCCATGCTGGACGAACTCGAGCACGGCCCCTGGCCGAGCTTCATCACCGGCATCAAGCGGCTCCGCGACGAACACCCGGACGAACGCATCAACTCCGTCACCAATGGCCTGCTGGGGCAGCTAGAGCATTCCTACGAAACCCGCAAGGGCTACTGGAAAGGCGGCACCGTCAGTGTCTACGGTTACGGCGGCGGCATCATCCCGCGCTTCTCCGAAGTCGCGAAGGCCTTCCCGGAATCGAAGGAATTCCACACCCTGCGCGTGCAGCCGCCACCCGGCAACTACTACACCACCGACATGCTGCGCCAGCTCGGCGACAGCTGGGAAAAATGGGGGTCCGGCCTGGTGACCTTCCACGGCCAGACCGGCAACATCATGTTCATCGGTGCCACCACCGAAAACACCCAGCACTTCTTCGACGAAATCAACGAGTACGGCTGGGACCTCGGTGGTGCCGGCCCGTGCGTGCGCACCGCCATGTCCTGCGTCGGCGCGGCCCGCTGCGAAATGTCCTGTGCCCACGAGCACGGCATCCAGCGCTGGATGGTGAACAACTTCACCGACGACGTGCATCGCCCGGCCCTGCCCTACAAGTTCAAGTTCAAGGTCTCCGGCTGCCCGAATGACTGCCAGAACGCCATCGAGCGCGCCGACTTCGCCATCATCGGCACCTGGCGCGACGAGATGAAGGTTGACCAGGAAGGCGTCAAGTACTACCTCGGCAAGAAAGGCCGCCAGTACCTGATGGACAACGTCATCTCCCGCTGCCCGACCCAGGCCATTACGCTGAATGACGACGACACCATCACCATCAACAACCATGAATGCGTGCGCTGCATGCACTGCCTGAACGTTATGCCGAAGGCGCTGCACCCGGGCGACGACAAGGGCGTCACCATCCTGATCGGCGGCAAGCGCACGCTGAAGATCGGCGACCTGATGGGCACCGTGGTGGTCCCGTTCAAGAAACTGGAAACCGAGGAAGACTACGAAAGCCTGCAGGAAATGGCCGAGGAGATCATCGACTTCTGGGCGGAGAACGGCCTGGAGCACGAGCGCTGCGGTGAAATGATCGAGCGCATCGGGCTGGTCAACTTCCTCGAGGGGATCGGCGTCGAGGTGGACCCGAATATGGTCAGCAACCCGCGCCAGTCGTCCTACGTCCGCATGGACGGCTGGGACGAAGAGGCCGAGAAGTGGTTCACGCGCAAGGCCGAGGAGCAGGCTGCTTCCGCGTAAGCCGGGCATTCCATTACGACAATCCCGGCGTACTGACGCCGGGATTCGTTCAAAAACTTGAAGAGATTTTCAGGAGAATCACATGGCACAAGAAATGCGTTCGCCGATTGAATCCGGATGTCCTGACGGATTCCAGTACATGCACCCGGTAATGCGGAAGAACTACGGGCAGTGGGCCTACCACGAGGATCCGCAGCCTGGCGTCCTGCTGCACGTTTCCAATAATGGCGACAAGATCTGGACCGTGCGCGCCGGCACCCAGCGCATCCTTGACCTGTTCACCCTGCGCAAGCTGTGCGAAATCGGTGACACCCATGGCGAGGGCTATGTGCGTTTCACCATTCGCAGCAACATCGAATACCTGGTGTCCGACGAGGCCAAGGTCGAGCCGCTGATCAAGGCGCTGACCGATGCCGGCTTCGTCGTCGGCGGCACCCGCAACTCCGTGGCCATGCTGTCACACACCCAGGGCTGGTTGCACTGCGACATCCCGGGCACCGATGCCTCCGGCGTGGTGAAATCCATGATGGACGAGCTGATCGACGAGTTCAAAGGCTGGAACATGCCGAACCGCGTGCACATGACCACCTCCTGCTGCCAGATCAACTGCGGCGGCCAGGGCGACATCGCCATCAACGTGCAGCACACCAAGCCGCCGAAGATCAA
>JBATJF010000221.1:0-2733 GCA_049668345.1 Gammaproteobacteria bacterium | reverse complement strand
TCCTCAACCCGTCCCGCAGCGACAAGCCGGAACAGCTGCTGGCAGACGAGCGGGTGCGCTATGTCTCCGACTGGCTGCCGCGCGTGGCGCCGCCACTCGCCAGGCGCGACGGCGATCCGCACGCACTGGCCTCGATCGTCTACACCTCCGGTACGACCGGGCGGCCCAAGGGCGTGATGCTGTCCCATTACAACATGATGTCGATCGCGCACTCCGCGCTGACCATGATCGACGTCTACCAGGAGGACCTGTTCCTGTCGTTTCTGCCGCTGTCGCACACTCTGGAGCGCACGGCGGGATACTATTTGCCGGTCATGTCTGGCTCCGGCGTGGCCTATGCGCGCTCCATCATGCAGCTCGCCGAGGACCTCATACATATCCGTCCGACCGTGCTGATTGCCGTGCCGCGGATCTTCGAACGCGTGTTCGGGCGCATCCAGGGGCAGATGGAGAAGCAGCCGCCGCTGAAGCGTGCATTGTTCAAGCTGACTACCGAGGTCGGCTGGCGCCGTTTCGAGCGCCAGCAGAAACGCGCCCGCTGGCATCCGGCGCTGCTGGCATGGCCGTTGCTGAACCGGCTGGTTGCCGGCAAGGTGACGGAAAAACTCGGCGGACGCCTGCGCATGGCGGTCAGCGGCGGCGCCGCGCTGTCGCTGCCGGTGGCGAAGACCTTCATCGGGCTGGGCGTGCCGATCCTGCAGGGCTACGGGCTGACCGAGACCAGCCCGGTGATCAGCGTGAATGTGCCGGAAGACAATGAGCCGGCCAGTGTCGGCATACCGCTCAAGGGCATCGAGGTGCGCATCGGTGACAACGATGAACTGCTGGCGAAAACACCCGGCATGATGAAGGGCTACTGGAACAACCACGTGGCGACCGCCGAGATCATCGATGCCGACGGCTGGCTGCATACCGGTGACCAGGCGCGCATCGAGCGCGGGCATATCTACATCACCGGGCGTCTCAAGGACATCCTGGTGATGTCCAACGGCGAAAAGATCCCGCCCATGGACATGGAGCTTGCCATCTGTCTGCTGCCGACGGTGGACCAGGCGCTGGTGATCGGGGAAGGGGAGTCCTACCTGTCCGCCATCCTGGTGCTGAACCCGGAAGAATGGCCGAAGCTGGCCAAACGCCTGGGCCTGGACCCGGATGCCGACGACAGCCTGCGCGACCAGAAGCTGCACAACGAGCTGCTCAAAGGCATCAAGGGAACGCTGAAGGATTTCCCGGGTTACGCGAAAATACGCCGCATCATCCTGACGCGCGAGCCGTGGACGGTCGACAACGGGCTGATCACGCCGACTCTGAAGGTCAAGCGCGCGAAGGTGCTGGAAGGTTTCGCTGCAGAGATCAAGGCGCTGTACAGCGAACGGAAGTAGTCAGGGCATGCCATGCGCCTGGCTGTCCGTTAGTCACCGCGGCAGTGATCAGGCCGCACTGGCCAGCGGGTCTGATGGACCGGCCGGGTCCTCGATAGCGTATACCGGCTCGCAGTCGACCAGGTTGTGCCAGTCGCTGCAGGCCTGGCGCGCCTCAAGGACCGAAGAGAAGGTCCAGATGACCTGGCCGGCCTCGGTCATGATGGATGCCGACCTGTTGGGCCATTCCCTGATGATGACTTGCATGTATTGCCTCCGGATGGAAACTGGTTACATGCGTTACGCTAGGCGGGCGCTGTGTCGCGGAGGTGACAGAATGATTAAGTTTTTGTGACAGCCAGCCTGCGGTAGCCTGGCGTTTTTTACGCGGGTTCGGCCTGCTGATTTCCCCGCCATCGGTCGCGTAGCAGTGCCGGCCGGCGCCGTTCATACTCCTGTCATGCACGGCTGCTAGCCTGTGCATCGTCCACCGGGAGGGCGATGCAATGGAATCATCAATCAGGAACAGGTTGCGGCTGTTGGTAGTGTTGTCGCTGGTGCTGATCGTTCTCAACGTGGTGGCGACACTGTCCGGCATCTACCCGATGTGACCGGCGGCAGACAGCGCGAAGCGCACCTGACGGTGCGAAGGGTGGCAGGCGCTACCAGCTGATGTAGGAGAAACCCTGCTCCTGCAGCAGCATGATGTCTTCCGCGCCGATCGGTACCATTTTCGCGAACGGCAGCAGGTCATCATCGGTCCAGTTCAGCGAGAGCATGGTATTGCCGCAGGCATGGAAGGCCACGCCGTACTGGGCCAGCGAGCTGGCGCGCTGCTGCAGTTCGGGCGGGATCGGGCGTTCGGGCCGCTTGCCGAGCAGGTGCAGTCCCGGGCCGAAGGCGGCAATCACGATCTGCACGTCATCCTCGTAACGGCGCAGCAGCTCGCCCGCGGAAAACAGGATGTGCTGCAGGTATTCCGGGTCCGCCTTGTTGCACTGGTAGACCATGTTATGTGCGGATTTGTCCTCGAAATGCGTGTCCGTGTGGTGCGCCTGTGACCTGCCGGCGGCCAGCAGGCCCCCGAACAGGCCCAGGGTCTTGAGTGCCATCCGGCGCGTGCGGCTGACAGGACTGGTTGGTTTCATATCGTTCTCCTTTGGGCCTTGCCGTGACGCTACTACAGTCTGACGGAAATGTGGCGGGTTTGTGCCGGTGTTTGTCCCGAGCGTGGCCATGTCCGGCGCCATGCCGGCGGGTGACACCGTTAAATAATGCCATTACCTTGCGTGCCCGGCATCCGATCACGGGCAGCCATTCTGTGCGGGTCGCTTATAACCGGGATCATGTCAATGGATACAGATGGTTATGC
>JBATJF010000220.1:0-9441 GCA_049668345.1 Gammaproteobacteria bacterium | reverse complement strand
CCGTCAAGCTCGTTGAGTTCGTCGCGGATACGCGCCATGTTCTCGCGCACCTCGCCGGACGCCAGACCCGACATCACCACCGCATTGGCCTTGTTGCGCGCCAGCTGCATCATGTACTTGCTGGAGAACACGTCGCGCATCACGACCACGTCATCGCCGCTGCGATCGGTCACCACGGCCGACACCTGGTAACCGTCCTTGCGGCAGGCGTCGATTGCACCCTGCGCGATGTCGCGCGCCAGGTCCAGGCCCAGCAGCCGCGACGGCACTACGTCCTCCGCAAAGGCGCCTGCGGTGATCAGCAGGACCGGCATCATGACCAGACATTTATTCAGCATCGCTTTCATTGCTCCACCTCCTCTTGCAAACCCGTACGTTCGATACGTGCCAGCGTTGCCGTATCCGCGGCCAGGAGTTGCGCCTCGACGAGGCGCGGCACCAGGTCACGCCAGCCGGCATCGACCCGGAATACCTCGGCAAACACGGGCAGCGCGGCATCGACCCGCCGCGCATTCACCAGCGAGACGGCGTGCCAGAACTTCATCTCGACATTGCCGGGCACCAGCGCTTCTGCCGAGCCATAATGCGCCAAGGCAGCTTCGATGTCATTACGCTCCAGTGCATGGTCTCCCTCGTTCATGTGATCGTAGGCGCTGTCCAGTGTCAACAGGCGTCGCAGTTCGCGCAGCGGCGCGGGGTGATCCTCGACATGCAGGTCCACCAGCGTATCTTGCCACGGGTGTTCCGATGCCTGCGCACGCACCACCAGCAGCGCGGCCGACTGTTTGCCGCGCAGGTCGCCACCGGTCGCCTGTGCCGCATCCAGCGCCGCCAGCATGCGCGCCGCAAGGTCGCCGCGTGCCGCACGGAACGCTTCCGCCATCGCCTCGGGCACACCGGGCCTGGCCATGAGATTGGCCTGCACCGCGAAGTTGTCGCCGGCCAGTTGCCCGGCATAGCGGATACACTGGCGGCCGGTATGCTGTGCGATCCGCCCCTGCGCATCGATCATCCCGACCTGGCGCACCTCCGGAGTCGGGTCGGTACGCAGCAGGGCGTCCAGTGCCTGTTGTGCTGATTTGCCCTCCCCCATCAGGTCGAGCCCTTCCATGCCGTAGCGCACATCGATGAAGGACTGCGTGGCCACGGCACCGACACCGGCCCGGGCCCAGGGCACCAGCGTACCGACCGAAAACCAGTGTGACTGCACCGCCACGCCGAGCTCGCCGGTATCGGGATCGCGCGCCACGATGGAATAGGTATGCACGGGACGTACCGCGCCCGCCAACGGCTGTGCCAGCAGCGGCACGGGCTGTAGCCACACGGTCACCAGCAAACAAAGGATAAGGCTGCGCATTTCTTGTCTCTGTCAGGCAAACTGTGCAAACTCGGAACGCACTGCAACGGCAGTGGTCATATGTGAATACTATGCGAACTCCCCTGCGACATGTAGCCCTGCTGGCCACCCTGCTGCCCGGCGCCCTGCCGTGGACATCCGCGGCGGTGGTCGAGCGGACCTTTGAGGGACCGTACATCGAGAACGATGAGCTGCTGGTCGTGCTGGTGCCGCGCTCTCCCGAACAGATGGCGGCCTTCTACGAGGCGCGCGGTTTTCCGCGCGCGGCCATCGATCGCATACGCCAGACCTGTTTCGTGACCGTGCATATCAAGAACAAGAGCAGGGACGTCATCTGGCTGGACACCGACCAGTGGCGTTTCACCGGCGACGGCAAACCACTGACTCGCCTGGATGACAGCTACTGGCGCGCACAGTGGAATGAAATCGACCTGCGCCAGGCGAGCCGCTCCACCTTTGGCTGGACCCAGTTGCCGCCGGTGCGTGACCTCCAGCCGGACGAACCGGTCGGTGGCAATCTGGTGTTTCCCGGTGACACGAACACCCTGACCATCGAGGCAACGCTCCCTACCGGCGCCGACCGGCAGGGCGAACCGATCAGCGTAGGCTTCGGCAGCATCCGCTGCAGCAAGGGAGCAGACAATCCGTGAATACCATCGCACGCATCGCCTGCAGCCTGTGCTTGCTGGCAATGTCGCAGGCAGCACCCGCCGCAGAACTCCCCGCAGGCATCATGCGCGTTGACGGAACACCGGCACCGGCACTGCAGCTGAACAATCTCGACGGTGAGCCGTATGACATCGCCGACACCCGCGGCCACTGGCGCTTCGTGCATTTCTGGGCCAGCTGGTGCGGCCCGTGCCGACGCGAGATGCCCACTATCCAGAAGATGCTGCCGCTGCTTGGCGAAACCGGCCTGGAGATCGTCCTGGTCAACACGGCCGAGACCGAGGACGAGGTATTTACTTTCCTGGCGGCGGTTGCACCCGACCTGGTGCCGTTGCTGGACAGCGACGGACTGGTCACGGAAGCCTGGCAACCACGCGGTCTGCCCGCGACCTACCTGGTGGACCCGCAGGGCAGGATTCGGTACCAGGCACTCGGTGGTCGCAGCTGGGAGCAGCCCGCCTACCTCGATTTTCTGCGACAGCTGCAACCGGCGGCTACAGCCACTCCAGCAGATAGTAGATAAACTGCCCTTCAGAGGATTTCGAAGGACCTACCACGCGCGCGGCATGCCGCTTGTTATCCGGATCGGCCGCCGCCAGAGCGGCTTCCATACTGGCAAAGATTTCCACGCAACCGGCCGGGAAGCGCTTGCGGCTCTGGCGCGGCGTGAAGATCACGGCATAGCGCTCCTGCGAAACGCCGGTCTCGGGGTCCGGTGGCACGATGCCGCGCAGGCTCATGCCGCACTTCCCCTGCTGCAAAGCTCCGGTCGCAGCATCCAGGCCAGCACCCAGCGATCGTGATCGATGCGCTCCAGGCACAGCACGGAACCCGGCCGGAATACGACCAGCTCGGTCTGCGCATCCTGCAGCAACAGTAACGACGCCAGCCGCGCCATGAACGGCAGGTGCCCGACCACCAGCGTGTCCTCCTGCCAGACATCGGCATCCGCGATGAATTCGGCCACCGGGTCATTCGGCCCGAGCCCGGCAAGCTGCTCGACCTCGCCGCGCGGCATTACCCGCCGCGCCAGGCACTGTGCGGTCTGCAACGCGCGCGGCTTGCCGCTGTGCCAGACCCGCTGCACCCGCACACCCGCTGCACCCAGCATGCGCGCCAGGCACTCGACCTCTTGCCGGCCGGCTTCGCTCAAAGGACGTTGCGGGTCCTCTTCCTTGCTGAGCGCCAGGCCATGTTGTGCGAGATAGAGTTTCATAACAAATGCCATCCAGGTGAATCAGGCAATCACATTGCAGCAGCTTGCGCTGCATGCACCCCTCCCGGTGCCTGAAACGCACCCTATTTTCTATTGCCTTCCCCCGCAGCAGGGGCTGCTTGAGGGGCAGGAATGGCCCGGTCTGCAATAAAATCCACTACCGCCCCGACCGTCTCCCGGTCACGCAGTATACGTCCATGCCCCAGCCCGCGGGTTTTCACGAACCGCGCACCCGGCCAGGCCGCGGCGATGCGCTCACCCTGCTGCCAGGGCACGCTGGTGTCGAGTTCATCGTGCACGATCAGGGCCGGCACCGAGAGCCGGCGGGCATTGCGCTCCGTGGCAATATGCTCCCGGAAATCATCCTCGAAACGCGCCTCGAGCCGCCGATGCAGATCCCGGACCACGGCCGGGTGCATGTTCAGCGTGCTGGCGAAATTCTCGACCAGGAACTCGACATCCGCGGGGGCACTGATGCAGACCACCCGCTGCACCGACAGGCCGTGATTCATGCTATAGACGAGCACCATGCCGCCAAACGAATGCGTGATAGCCGCATGGAACGGGCCATAGCGCTGCTGCAACGCGAGCAGTACGCCGGCACACTCCAGGATATTGGTTTGCTTGCCGGGCGTGGCGCCATGCCCTGGTGCGTCCACTGCCATCACCTCATAGCCGGCATTCAGCAACGGCTCGACGAAGCCGGCGACCTGGCTGCCGCGCCCCGACCAGCCGTGGATGAACAGCACCAGCGGCCCTGCGCCCCAGCGGTACACTGCCACCGGTATATCCCCGACCGTGAGTGTCTCGCGCATGGCATTGAGGGTGACCTGCCTGCCGGCGGCCGATTCCGGAAAACGGCGGGTCCTGAACCAGAGCGAGTAGGCCCACCGCCCCATCAGCCGGGGCAGCAGCGCACCCACCGGCCCGAACAGAAACCGCATCGCGCGCAGGGCCGGCGGCAACGGCTTGTCATTGCGGCGCGCACCATGCAACTGTTCCTGAGGACTGGACATAAGGATCGAACACCTGAGAGGCCAAGCATAGCGCGTGTGGACGAAGGCATCACGCCGGTGGGCGGACAAACCCTGCCACAGGCGCCTGCCTTTGCATGATACCCTGAAAAATCAGCCGCTTGGTAACAGGCCTTTCGGTCGGGACAGAAATCCGTATGATGACCGGCCACTCACCCGGCAACGGGCATTCGGCAACACAGGACAGCGGAGCGACCATGGCATCGACAGTAGATGAATTGACCATACGGTACGAAGAAGACGGCATCGAAACCATCAAGGAACTGGACAAGCAGATCCTGACCAAGGGCGCCTGGTCCACGGTGATCTTCCGCTACCAGGACTGGGACCGCGCGAAGCAGGCCTACGGCCCCGATAAATATTCGATCCGCCGCTACCAGAAACGCGGCGGCGAGTACCAACAGAAATCGAAATTCAACATCTCAAGCAAGGACCAGGCCGAGAAGATCATTGCCGCACTGCAGGACTGGATCAAGTAGCCACCGGCCGCGACGCACGATCGGCGGCCAGCGCCGCCTCCAGCCGCTCACGGGTCACCGGGACTTCACGTAACAGTTCATCGAACAGGGCGCGCTGGTGCACGGACATGGCATCGTGTTCCGCGTCGGCGCGATCGAAATGGTATTGCACGGCAGCCCGGATCATGGCGCGCGGGCGCCGACTGATCTCGACAACCCCGGCCGCACCGGCGCTACCCGTCTCGATCTGGTTCGCCAGTTCCAGCAAGGTATAGCGCGCGACCTGTGCACAGTCGGAGCCGCCAGGTGGATAGGCGGCATGCGCATACTCGCGTATCGCGATACAGAGAATTTCCCCGATCATGCCATCACAGGCAAGAGTGAGTTTTCCGGTGGCCATGTGCCGATTCTAACCCGGCCGGGTCGCACGTGGACCTGCCTGTGCATGATGTAGACGACAATCCGGCCGGTGCGATGCCAGCCGGATCGATGCTATTCGTCGGCGAAGACGTCGTAGAGATGCTCTTTGAGCGCCGCGTCTTCCTGCATGATTTCGAGTTTGCGCCTGGCCAGCGCCTTGCGCAGCGCCTTCAGGGCGGCCATCCCCTTGCGGCGTTTCTTTCTGCCCCGATTCTGTTTCGTAACCACATCCTGAGTGACAGCGCTCATGATTTCCCCCCTTGGGATGCCGGCAGCGGACCCGCCGGCTGGACTCTGTAGGTCTATCGGCCAGCGCGGAAACCGTCTTTAAGACAGGACGGCCCGACATCCACCGGTGGCAGCAAGCGGCACACCAGCACCCGTGAAATAAGCGTCAGGTGACTGTTTCAACTTATTTTTATGTTGCGCCGCGCACCAGGCCCGGGGCGCTGAGGCGCTGTCGTCACCGGCTCGGCTTACGGCCCGCGGTACGCTATCCTGAACTCCGGCACTGCAGTACCGGTCATATCAGCGAGGTAACAATTTAATGATCCCAGGATTCTTTACCGGCGGTTTTCTGCTGCTGTTGCTGATCGCACCGGCCCCGGCTGCGCCGGTCTATTCCTGGACCGATGCCCAGGGCGTCACCCATTTCAGCGAGACCCCGCCGGACGATGCGCAGATCGAGAGCAGCGTGCTGCAGGTCGAGCCGGCACCGGTCGCCGGCCCACCCGTTGCAGACGACTACTATTCCGTCGCCAACCAGGCGGCCCGCATGACGGCACGCCGGCTGGAACAGGAACGCCTGCGCGCGGAAATACTCAGGGCCGAAGCCGAGGCGCGGCGGGCGGACGCCGACGCCGCGGCAGCGGCCCGCGAACAGGCCGAAGCGACAGCCGATGATCCCGACACCCGCTATTACCCGCTGTATCCCTTTTATCCCTACTACGGTTATCGTCCCTATCCGTACCACCGCGACCATCCGCGTTTTCCACCACCCAGGCCGCATCCGCCGCCGAAACGGAACAAGAAGCTCGTGGTGAACCCGGCCACGCCATGAACAGAACCCCGCACAGTTTTGCCTGTTACACTGCACCGGAAAAGCACAACCGGCAGCAGGCGACGGCAGGAGCGTATGCGGCCCGCGAGCGATTCGGCTGCAGTTGTTCGCGCGCTCCCGCGCTCCTGAGCCGATAGACGAACTGGCAGGAGCGGATGCGTTCAGCACACAACCCGGCATGACACCGGACAGATGCGAGGCAAGCGCAATGACTGACACTGAAAACGACAGCCCGCTGCAGTTCCCCTGCGAGTTTCCCATCAAGGCAATGGGGAAAAACGACTGCGACCTGGACATGGTCGTGGTGGAAATCGTGCGCCGGCATGTCCCGGACCTGACCGAGGGTGCGGTCAGCAGCCGGGCCAGCACCCACGGCAAATATGTGTCGGTGACCGTGGTCGTCAACGCCACCAGCCGCGCCCAGCTGGATGCCATCTACCAGGACCTGGTCGATTGCGAAACCGTCATCATGGCGCTCTGATCCCGCATGCACTCACGACCCGCAACCCGCATCGGCGGCACTGCACCGCACCTGCAGATCCGGCAGCGCGGCCGGCTCGACTACCGTGTGGCCTGGCGGGAAATGCAGGCATTCACCGAGCAGCGCACCGTGGAAACACCGGACGAGCTGTGGTTTCTCGAACATCCCCCTGTGTTTACCCTGGGCCGCAATGGCAAGGACGAGCACCTGCTCGACCCCGGTGCTATCCCCGTCATCCGCGTGGACCGCGGCGGCCAGGTCACCTACCACGGCCCCGGCCAGCTGGTGGTCTATACCCTGCTCGACCTCCGGCGCCGGCAACTGGGTGTACGATTGCTGGTCAACCGGCTGGAACAGGCGGTGATCGACCTGCTGGTGGCGCATGACATCCATGCGCACCGGCTCGAGAGGGCCCCGGGCGTGTACGTCGAGGGCCGCAAGATCGCCGCGCTGGGACTGCGGGTACGCAAGGGCTGCAGCTTTCACGGGCTCAGCTTCAACGTGAACATGGACCTGGCGCCGTTCGCCCGTATCCATCCGTGCGGCTACCGCGATCTCGAGGTGACGCAGCTGGCCGACCTCGGCGTGGCGGCCACGGTGGATTCCATCAGCGGTCCGCTGCAGGCACACCTGGAAGCACTGCTGGACAACCCGACATGACCGACATCGACAAGAAACAGCGCGGCGCGGCCAAGACCGCACGCATCCCGATCAAGATCGAGACCACCACGCGCCCGCCGCGCAAGCCGGCGTGGATTCGCGCGCGCTCGCCGGCCGACCCGGCCGTGGGTCGACTCAAGCAGGTGTTGCGGGAAAACCGGCTGCATACCGTGTGCGAGGAGGCGTCATGCCCGAACCTCGGCGAATGTTTCGCCGGCGGTACCGCCACCTTCATGATCATGGGTGACATCTGCACCCGACGCTGCCCGTTCTGCGATGTCGCGCACGGCCGGCCCGACCCGCTGGACGCCGACGAACCGGAAAACCTCGGCCGCACCATACGCGCCATGGGCCTGCGTTACGTGGTGATCACCTCGGTGGACCGTGATGACCTGCGCGATGGCGGCGCGGCCCACTTCAGCGCCTGCATCGAGGCTATACGCAGGCACAGCCCGGCAATCCGGATCGAGGTGCTGGTACCGGACTTTCGCGGGCGCATGGACCGTGCGCTGGAGATCCTCAACCGCGCGCCGCCGGACGTCTTCAACCACAACCTCGAAACTGTGCCTGGCCTGTACAAAAAGGTCCGCCCCGGTTCCGATTACGAATGGTCACTCGACCTGCTCGCGCGCTTCAAGGCGCTGCACCCGGGCGTGCCGACCAAGTCCGGTCTGATGCTCGGTGTTGGCGAGGAAATCGACGAAGTGGAACAGGTCATGCGCGACCTGCGTGCGCACAATTGCGACATGCTGACGCTGGGCCAGTACCTGCAGCCGAGTGTGCATCACCTGCCGGTCACGCGTTTTGTACACCCGGATGAATTCGACCGCCTCGGAGAGCTGGGCCGCCAGTTGGGCTTCACCCACGTCGCCAGCGGCCCGATGGTACGTTCCTCCTACCATGCCGACCAGCAGGCGAAACAGGTGCTGCACGACTAGTGCGCTACTGCTCGGGCAACAACCGCTCCATCAGGTAACCCAGGCAATCCTGGCGGATAACACGTTCGTCGAGGGTAAACATGGATGGCATGAAGGGACGCACGGTGCGCAGCACACCCTCATTGAAGGTGAAATAGCGCTCGAATACCGGCTGGTCATCATCGTCGCGCACATCCAGCGACACTTCGGCACCCGCACGTGGCCAGCCCAGTTGCGTGCCGGCCGGCAATTCGCGGAAGTTCAGGTGGTCGATATTATCGACCAGCCGCAGGTCCACCGACTCATCGCCAAAACCAAAACTTACCTCGTCCGGCACCTTGACGATGGCCACGGTATGGAACAGGTCGACGTCGTGAGACGCCACCGGGTGTTCCGGGATCGCGCTCATGTGCAGGCAGGCATCGAGATATTCGCGTGCGTGCTCGGCGCCGTACTCGTGTGCGGGTTTGCCGCACTCGATGGTCACGGCCGGACACACGGACGACATCGCCATCGACTGCACGCCGAGCGGGCGAATGAAATACACCACCGTGCGGCTGAACAGCGACGCCAGCTGCAGGAAGCGGTTGTCGACCCGGTTGATGCATCCGTAATGCGGATTGATGCCGGTATTGTTGTGCACGTCGATGCTGGCGAAGGCCTGGCGGGTGCGCATGTTGTCTACCAGCTGCTGCATCATGGCTGCCTCCGGCGTCTCCGGCATGAGCGTGCCGGGCCATACCCGGTTATAGTCGGGCTGCCCGTCGAGACGGCGCAGGCCCTGGCTGGCGGCCGAGACGTTGCCGATGAACACCGACAGCGAGCGCGGCAGGCCACCGTCGCGGTATTTCTGCAGCAGCGACTGCACCGCGTAGAAACCGGTGCTCTCGTTACCATGCGCCAGCACCGAGACGAACAGCGGCTCCGGATGCCGTCCCGGCAGGTGCAGCAGGGTCGGGCCGCCCAGCAGGTCCTGCAGGCCCTCGACCTTCACATCCAGCAGTCCCGCGGGCAGGCCTTCGATTTCGTTCAGCATGTCACTTGTCCGTTCCGGAGTAGCGCCAATTGCAGCAGCTCTCACCGCCTGCTGCAACCCGCCTCAGTCATCGGGCCATTCGTGCACCGGCTGACCTCCGTCCTGGTGCATGCGATAGGCCTGCGTCATGGCC
>JBATJF010000219.1:0-2478 GCA_049668345.1 Gammaproteobacteria bacterium | reverse complement strand
GGGTAGTGCATTACTCGTACTGGCGCTGGCGGGCAGCCTGCACGCCGGCGCCGCCGATGAGGGGGCAATGGCGGACGAGTCATTCCTGCTGTTTCTCGCCGACTGGGAAACTGCGCAGGGTGACTGGCAGGATCCGCTGGAGTTCGACGGGCCGGGCTGGACAGACACAGAACAGATGCAGGTGAACGACGATGACGCGACTGACATTTCACGCTGACGGACTGCGCATGGCCCTGCTGGCCGCCATGCTGCTGGCCACCCCCGTCCATGCCACGGACGCAATCCCCTGGTCCGCGCTGAGCGCGAGCGAACAGGCCGTGCTGGAACCGTTCCGGGAGCGCTGGGACAGCATGACGGCGCAGCGGCAACAGCGCCTGCAGAAAGGCGCCGGACGCTGGGAGCAGATGTCTCCCGGGCAACGCGATCTGGCAAAACAGCGATTCAAGCGCTGGCAGGAACTCACGCCTGAACAGCGGGCCACCCTG
Organism: Gammaproteobacteria bacterium; assembly: GCA_049668345.1. Taxonomy (GTDB): domain Bacteria; phylum Pseudomonadota; class Gammaproteobacteria; order UBA9214; family UBA9214; genus UBA9214. The sequence goes on along the minus strand of JBATJF010000219.1, from coordinate 1,993 downwards.
CGCGAGCGTTATGAAAAATTCACCTCCCTGCCGCCCGAGCAGCAGGAGCGCATGCGCAAACGCCTGCAGTGGTTCCGGGAACTTCCCGCGGACAAGCGCCAGGCGCTGCGTGAAAAGTGGCGCGGCATGAGCCAGGAAGAACGCGCCGCCTTCCGCGAGCGGCGTCGCGAACGCCTGGAACGGCGCAGCCTGCAGGAAGACGATTGAGCATGATACACCGCATGTATAACCGGAAATCATGCGAAGGACAGATAACGGCCACGGAAAGATACCGTAGGGTGCGTTTTACGCACCGGCAGCGGCTACAACATGCACCTTCAATAATCACGCAAGGACACCCCGGGCCGTATAAGCTGCGGCCCCGATTCCCCCTGGCGAACGGCAATAACCTGCAGGCAAGCATTGCAAGTCTGCAGCCAGGCGCTTATCTTGTTGCAGGATTTCAACATGCCTGCACGCAGAATCATGGGCAGGCAAAAACAACACAGGATGCTATGAACGACAAAAACGAAACCCGCAATATGGCGCTGTTCTGCGACTTCGAGAACGTCGCGCTGGGCGTGCGCGATGCCAAGTACGCCGCCTTTGATATACAGAAGGTACTGGAGCGCCTGCTGCTCAAGGGCAGCATCGTGGTCAAGAAGGCCTACTGCGACTGGGATCGCTACAAGGATTTCAAGAAGGCCATGCACGAGGCAGCCTTCGAGCTGATCGAGATTCCCCACGTGCGCATGTCAGGCAAGAACTCCGCCGACATCCGCATGGTCGTCGACGCGCTGGACCTTTGCTATACCAAGTCGCATGTTGACACCTTCGTGGTCATCAGCGGCGACTCGGACTTCTCGCCGCTGGTCAGCAAGCTGCGAGAAAACGACAAGGTGGTCATCGGGGTCGGCGTGAAAAGTTCGACCTCGGACCTGCTGATCGCCAACTGCGACGAGTTCATCTTCTACGATGACCTGGTACGCGAAACTGCCAAGCCGCGCCGCGGACGCCGCAAGGCCAGCGCGAAAAAGACCGACAAGAAAAGCAGCACCAGGACCGATGATGACAAGCAGCAGGAGGCGCTGGACCTGGTACTGGAGACGGTCGAGGCCCTGCTCAAGGAACGCGGCGAGCAGGAAAAGGTCTGGGGATCGATGGTCAAGCAGACCCTGAAACGCCGCAAACCCGGATTCGACGAGACCTACCACGGTTTTCGCAACTTCGGGCAATTGCTGGAAGAGGCGCAGGCGCGCAAGCTGCTGTCACTGCAGCTGGACGAGAAATCCGGCGGCTACATCATCAAGGAACTCAACCGCGAGGACTAGGCCTGGGCATATCTCGCAGCACCGTTTGGATCAGGGGGCAGATACTGCTGACACAGGGTGCGTTTCACGCGCCGCCGCATGAAACATAATGGCCACGGAACCACACGGAATTAATCCCAATCAGCAATCGCTCGGTTTTTGAAAAAACATTAATAGCCACGGAATCCACGGAAGTACACGGAAAAATAAAAACAAAAATAGCCAGATGCCATTTCATGCCAGTTGTTATGCATGACATCCTGCCGGACTGAACGATTCACCCGTATACATATTACAAATCCTTTCCGTGTAGTTCCGTGTGGTTCCGTGGCCATTATTGTTGTGGCTCTTCCCCAATCGTGTGGGTAAATTTCCGTTGTAGGGCCGAATTCATTCGGCCAACAGCTGGTTCGTGAATGGTCGAATGAATTCGACCCTACAGGTTTTGTTGTGAAGGGCCGGATTCATTCAGCCAGCAATGCATCTCGTCTGGATTGATGTGTTATCCACGCAATCATGGGAAGATCCATTTTCGCAGGGTGCATTTCGTGCACCGTTTTCGGTGCGTAAACGCACCCTGCAAATTCGTTTCCGTATTCTTCCGTGTGGTTCCGTGGCCATTATCCTCGTGCATGAGATGCGCTCCTGCAACAAGGGATGCGCGATATTTACGGGAGGTGAGTAGTTCGCGGACCACGTCCGCT
>JBATJF010000218.1:0-12257 GCA_049668345.1 Gammaproteobacteria bacterium | reverse complement strand
GACCGTTTCAGCCTGCTCGATTTCCCGTTCCGCGGACTCTCCGGGCGCACGCTGGGCATCATCGGCTATGGCGAACTCGGTAAGGCCGTGGCTGTGGCAGCGGGCGCCTTCGGTATGCAGGTGCTGGTTGCACAACGTCCGGGGACTGCCGCACAGGCGGAGCGTGTTGCAGTAACGGAGTTGCTCGCCCGTTCGGATATCGTCAGCCTCCACTGTCCGCTCACGGAACAGACCCGCAATCTCATCGCCGCGAAAGAGCTCGAATGCATGCGGCACGACGCCATCCTGGTCAACACCGCACGCGGCGGCATCGTCAACGAGGCCGATCTCGCGGCAGCATTGCGGAACGGCAGGATCGGCGGCGCCGCTGTCGATGTGTTGTCCGAAGAGCCGCCTGTCGATGGCAACCCGCTGCTGGATACGGCCCTGCCGAACCTGATCGTCACGCCCCATATCGCCTGGGCGAGCATCCAGTCACGGCAAAACCTGGTCGACGCGCTGGCTGCCAACATCCGCGCCTTCCGGCAGGGCAAGCCAGTCAATGTCGTTGCGGCATGAGCATTCCCCGTCCGGCATGACACTTACGGCCGGCGATATCGCCGCCAGCCTGGCGGACATCAGGTCACGAATCGGTTCCGCCGCCGCCAGGGCTGGCCGCAACCCCGGGGAGATTCGCCTGATCGCGGTATCCAAGCGCATGCCGGCGGAATATGTCCGCATGGCCATGGAAGCGGGGCAATTCTGCTTCGGCGAAAATACCGTGCAGGATGCGCAGACCAAGCAGGCACTGATCGATGATCCACGCACCGAATGGCATTTCATCGGCCACCTGCAGACCAACAAGGTGAAGGCAATCCCCGGGAGATTCGCCTGGCTGCATACGCTCGACACCCTGAAGCTGGCGAATCACCTGTCCGGTGCAGCGCTGGATGCGGGTCAAACGGTCAATGTGCTGTTACAGATCAATGTGGCGAATGACCCCGCCAAGTTCGGCCTGCCGGCCAGGCAGCTAATACCCTTTGTCGACAAGCTGCTGGAGTCTGAGCTGGCCGGTATCCGACTGCGGGGCCTGATGACCATCGGGCGCCGTGACGCGGCGCAGGACGCACGCCGGACGGAGTTCGCCGCCCTGCGCGAACTCGCACACAGCTGCGCCGGACGCTTCGGGGACACGCTGTTCGGCGAACTGTCCATGGGCATGAGCGAGGATTTCGAACTGGCCATTGCCGAGGGCGCAACCATGGTCCGCGTCGGCAGTGCCATTTTCGGCGCGCGCGACCCAGCCGGTCCCGGCGATTGATGATGGAAATCGCATGCTGTTGTTAACAAACATCTTCGTCCAGGGAGGCCCCGACAGATAGCGACAGCAAGCTGTTCATCAATGCGCCCCAATCCAGTACAATGCGCCGGGTATTCACCAGAACACCACCGCGCGGGGGATTTTCAATGGTAACGCTGGACGGCCAAACATCATTCTGGGCGATCGGGATACTGAGCTTTCTGATTGGTATTGCACTGGGCTGGATCATTACCTACACGCTCGTCGTCCGGCATGGCCGCACCCACCAGCTGCAGCTGGAACTCGACCACCTGAAAGATAATTTCAGGGATTACCGCGACCAGGTTACGCACCATTTCATGCGCACCTCCGAGCTGGTGCAGGAAATGACCCAGAGTTACCGCTCGGTCTACGAACACCTCGCATCGGGGGCTCAGCACCTGTGCGGCGACCCCGAGCTCGCAGCACTCAATCACCGGCCGGCAAAGCCGCTGGCTGCCGGGGACGCCCCTGAAGCTCAGCCGGGTGACGACTACGAATACGACGAGTATGCCGAGCTGTCACGTATTCGTGATGACATAGACGAACTGCTGGGCGAAGCCCCGCGCATTTCCGACATGGATATGGACGCCAAGGACAGCAGCAACAAGCCCCTGCAGCACTAGCCCGCCTTTATCACCGCCCGGTGAGAAATGCGGACTGGCCCCGTTCAGTCGCCGCTGACCGTCACGGTGATATCGCGCCGGTGTCCTGCCGCGCGATGTTCCCATAAATAGATACCCTGCCAGGTACCGAGCAGACAGCGGCCGGATCCGACCGGGATAGTCAGGTCGGTATGTGTCAGCAGGCTGCGCACATGCGCCGGCATGTCATCCGGCCCTTCCAGGGTATGCACAAACAGTGGATCACCGTCCGGTACCAGCCGCGACATGAACCGTTCCATGTCCGCGCGCACGTCCGTATCGGCGTTCTCGCATATCACCAGCGACGCACTGGTATGCTGCAGAAACAGGTGGCAGAGCCCGGTCCCGACCCGTGACTTCAGCACCAGTTCCTGCACCCTGTCCGTGATGTGGTAACTGCCCCGGCCGCGGGTGCCCACCTGCAGTGTGGCCTGATAGATCACCGTGAGCCGCTTTCGTAGACAGCCATGATCGACAGCAGCTCGGCCAGCACCAACTGGCGCTCGGCCGGGGACAGCGGGCCGATCCCCGGGAGCTGCCGATTCGCCCGCAGGGCGTCGATGTGCTCGTAGACCTTGTCACAACCCTGCTGGCAAAGCTGTTCAACACAGCGTTCGATATCAGTCCCGGCCTTCTTCATGTATCTGTTTCTCGGACAAAAACCCGGCATTCACAAGGGAATAACATTCAGGAATTCGCACCTGGATCACAGATTCCGGGTAGCCGGTGTACTAGGCTGGAATCCGGTCATACAACTGCGTCGGTAAATCATACCGCAGCGCAGGCCTGGTGGGGAAAACTGTATGAAAACCCGGACGCTCGCTGTTATTTCGCTTATCGCGACCTGTTGCTGGCTGCAAGGATGTGCCACGTCACGCCAGCCATTCCCGGTCATGGACATGATCGCAGCCAGTGAAATCCCGCCAGCCGATCCAGCCCTCGATCATTACGTGGCCCGTGTTCCGGGGAATGTCGCAGAAACCGCGACAGTCGCACGCGCCATGACCCACATATCGCTCGGCCGGGCCCGCGACCAGGCGAGCCAGCAACTGTGCGAGGGCAGCAGGTTGATTCCCGGCGAGGTCGCGAGCGTCACCGGGCCTTACCCGGCGGCCAACCCCGACAGTGAGGATGGCAAGCCGGTCTGGTATTACCGCATCAGTCAGCAACCGGGATTGCGCGGATGTGCCGAAGTGAACGAGGCACGCCTGTTCCAGGCCATGCAGAGCAACCTGCCCTCCTGGATCAGTATCGAGCGCACCGGCGCACCCTACTCCGCACTTGGAATGCTGGAGTAACCCGGGTCGCCAGCCGGCACCGGGGGTTCGAGCCCTGCGTTGATCGGCCCCACCACGTCGCGCAGCGTGCGCTGCTGCAAACCGTCATGAAGCGCCTGACCCAGTGCTGCCATCAGCTGATTCACGGCATCCTCAGTACTCATCTGGGCCGAACTCAGATAGCGGCTCTCGCCGGCGATGCGCACGGCGTCGAGCAATTCGGCCAGCCGAATGGTTCCGAGGTCATGCTGCGGCAGATAGACCAGGGAGTCCTCGTCCTGCAATTCAACCAGGTAACCGGCATCGACCAGTACCCGGAGTATGCGACTGACCGGCTCGTCCGGCAGACCCAGATACTCTATCAACTGTTCCAGCCTCCAGGGCGGCTTGTCATGAAAATGATGGTAGCCGACCAGATACATGAGCTGGAGTGCCAGTTGCTCGCGCAGGCGGTTGCTGAGCACGAAACGCACCGGGTGCAGGGTCATGAACTTGGGATTCTGCACAAAATAGGTGATCTGTGAACCGACCAGCAGGATCAGCCAGCTCAGGTACATCCAGATCAGCAGCAAAATGAGAATCGCAAAACTGGAATAGATGGCAGCATACCTGGCAGACGAGACGATGAACGTAGCAAATCCCCAGCCGGTAACTTTCCACAAGACACCCGCGATCACGCCACCGACCAGTGCGGCGCGAAACTCGACGCGGGTGTTAGGCATGATTACATAGATGAACGTGAAGGCCAGGCAGACCAGGATATAGGGCACCAGCCAGCCCAGATATACGAACAGTGTCCCGAGCAGCTCGACCGAGGCCAGCTTCTGGGCGATTTCCGTATCGAGGATCGTGGCGGTAAATCCGACCGCACTGAATATCAACACCGGCCCGATGGTGATCACGCTGAGATAGTTGCTGAAGCGCTGCGCCATCGGGCGCAGACGCTCGATCTGCCAGACAAAATTGAATGCCGCCTCGATCTTCTGGACCAGTGCAATCACGGTATAGATCAGCAGAGCAAAACCGACTGAACCCAGCATGCCGACCTTCATGTTGTCGACAAATCCGATGATAACCCCGGTCACTTCCGCCCCGCTGGGCCCGAGTGGCTCGAGCATGAAATTGAACAGGTAATGCTCGAGGCGCTGATGATAGCCAAAGCCCTTCAGCACCGAGAAACTGACCGCAAGCAGCGGCACAAGCGACAGCAGGGTCGTATAGACAAGACTCATGGCACGAAGATTGAGTTGTCCGCCCAGGAGTTCCCGCAGCAGCATGTGAAATACACGCAGCACGAACACCATTATCCTCCGCGCTCCGGCGAGCTCACGCAGGTCATCATCCCAGACCAACGATCTCAGGGCCGCGATATTCCTGTTCAGCAGGTATGGCATCAATCGTCCCTCGTGTAACGTGTCCGCTATTGCCTACACTACTGCAGCCCGGCCGCCGAGTTCCAGCCTGCCTTCAGCTGTAGACCGGCCGGCGGTCCAGCACCGCCGGCCCGGGACAGAAAATCCCGCAGCTACCGCCCCCCACTGCCCCGGGGATTTCCCGATTTACCAGGATTACGTCCATTGCAGCGCAGGTTTTCACCCGGTCAGGGCCGGCTAAAGACACACCCCCGGTCGCCGATACCACCAGATGTATCGATATAGACCCCACGGGCGCAAGAAATGAGCGAGATATCCGGCAACAAACAACGTCTCCTGATCGTTGACGACTCCAAGGTCATCCGGGTCACCGCCCGCAAGATCCTGCAGAATCACTTCGATACTGTCGAAGCCGTCGATGGTAACAATGCGTGGGATATCCTGACCAGCCAGGAACCGTTTTCCCTGATCGTCTCCGACCTGACCATGCCCAATCTGGATGGATTCGGCCTGCTGGAAAAGATCCGCAACTCGCACCTGCCGCATGTAAGTGATATTCCGGTCATCATCATTACCGGCGCAAATGACTCCGAGACGACCATGCAGCGAGCCACCGCGGCCGGTGCCACCGACTTCATCGGCAAACCGTTCGATTCCGTCCACCTGCTGGCACGTACCCAGGCACATGCAAGTTCCTACACGGTCAACAACGCGCTGACGGACGAGAATATTTCGCTTGAAGACCAGTTACTGGTCGATCCGCTGACCGGTCTGGCGAATGACACGGCCTTCATGGAACAGGGTTGCCAGCAACTGGCCTACGCGATCCGGCACGACACGGGAATGGCGCTTGCCAGCCTCGAGATCAATAACTTCAGCGACCTGGTCAAACAGCATGACACGGCTGCCGGCGAACTGGTCATCAAGGCGGTCGCCTCGGCGCTGACGGCGAATATACGCAAGGAAGACATGGCAGCACGCACCGGCACGGCGCGATTTGCCTTGCTGCTGCCCAGCATGAACACAACCGGCGTCAGCAAGCTGTCCGAACGGATCACCGGGGACATCGGCAAGCATGCCGTGATGGTCGGTGGCAAGCGGGTACGGTTTACTGTAAGCATAGGGATTGCCGTGCCCGACATACAGCCGGATACAAGCTTCGATGACCTGCTCGCCTCTGCAGGCGACAGCCTGAAACAGGCCAGGGCCAGCGGCAGCAACCGGGTAATACCGGATGAACCACATATAAACGATGAATCACAGGATTCTGCAGAACCAGGCATGGAATGGTCGCTTGAGCCAATCGAACAAAAGGCCTCGTTCCTAAGTCCGGAGCAGGACGAAGCCTTGCCGGACATCGAATGTGTGGAGATCGCAACTCTGGAGCCGCCCCCCGAGCTGGATGCCGAGCCGCTGCTGGACACCGGTGGTATCGTGCTGGAAAGCGAGCCGGACGAGACCGAGCTGGTGGAACCGTTAGCCGCGGCACACTTCGACACGGCACTGGTCACGGACACTGCCGCAGACGAGCACGAGGAAACGATTGTCATCACCTCGCCCTACAGCCTGTATGATCTCGAAGAAGTTGAGATAGCAAGCCCGACAGCGGGTCCGGACACCACGGCTGAAGCGGACGACCAGGTCGAGGCATATTCAACGCCTGTACCGGAGACGACGGAATCCGCGACACAGGCCATGACGGAATCTGCAATGCTGGATGAAATCGATGACGAGGGGACTATGGAAGACCGGCCCGGGGTATTGCGGCGACTGTTGCGTGCCCTGTTTGGCAGAAGGTACTAGCGGCCACCGCCAGATCCGGACCCGAAGTATTCGAACCACCCCGACCAGCCCGTTCCGGGCTGGCTGAAACTGCAACCAGGATAACGCATCCCTGCTGTCGCTCGCATGGCAATGGCGGACGGGAGCACAGCAACGCGGGATGGCATTACCTGCCGCAGGCTGAATATAATCACACCCGGACAAGCCTGCGCGGCGAGCGCTCCCGGGAGCAGTCATGCCATCTTTCGATATCGTCTCCGAAGTCAACATGCACGAAGTCAGCAACGCCGTGGACCAGACCAACCGCGAGGTCGGCAACCGATTCGATTTCAAGGGCACGGATTCGCGCGTTGAACACACCGATGCAGTGCTCATCGTGCATAGCGACAGTGAATTCCAGGTCAGGCAGATCCTCGATATCCTGCACCAGAGGCTTGCCAGGCGTGGCGTCGATATCGCCGCGCTCGAGGAGGGCGCAGTCGAGAGTCGCGGCAACAGGGCCAGCCTGGCGATAACCGTACGCCAGGGCATCGATCAGGATACTGCCAGACAACTGATCAAGCTGGTCAAGACATCGAAACTCAGGGTCCAGGGCAGCATCCAGGGTGACAAGGTACGCATCACCGGAAAAAACCGTGATGATTTACAGAAAACAATCAGTACCTTGCGCAATGCCGGACTGGACCTGCCACTGCAATTCAACAATTTCCGTGATTAATCCCTCTGCCTGCCGTACCCGCACGGATCACCCCATCGCTGTTCAGACTTGCCGCCAAGTAGACTAGAATAGGCGACTTTTCTCAACGCACATCAGCTGGATACCAGCCCATGACAAAATCAGATCAGACCGGCGCTTCCGGCAAGAGCAGCTTCACCAAAGAGGATTTGCTCGATTGCGGCCATGCCCGCTTGTTCGGACCCGGCAACGCCCAGCTGCCCCTGCCCCCCATGCTGATGTTCGACCGGATCGTCCAGATCAGCAACAACGGCGGCGACCACAGCAAGGGCCATATCGTCGCCGAGCTGGATGTCACGCCCGACCTGTGGTTCTTCGCCTGTCATTTCGAAAACGATCCGGTGATGCCAGGCTGCCTTGGCCTGGACGCCATGTGGCAGCTGGTCGGCTTCTATCTCGGCTGGGCCGGCAGCCCCGGGCGGGGGCGTGCACTGGGCGCCGGGGAAGTCAAGTTCAGCGGCCAGGTAACACCGAAAAACAGGATGATCACCTACCGCATCCACATGAAACGTGTCATCCAGCGCAAGCTGAACATGGGCATAGCGGATGGCGTCATGGAAGTGGACGGGCGTGTAATATACAGCGCAAGCAACCTGCGCGTTGGACTGTTTACCACCACTGACAATTTCTAGGGTTCAGATTATGCGTCGTGTAGTCATTACCGGTATCGGCATTGTTTCAAGTCTTGGCAACAACAAGGAGGAAGTCAGCAACTCCCTGCGTGAAGGTCGTTCGGGCATCGAGTATATCGAGGAGTACAAGGAACTTGGCTTCCGCAGCCAGGTAGCGGGTACGGTCGTTATCGATACGGACGCCCTGATCGACCGCAAGCTGCGGCGTTTCATGGGCAACAGCGCCGCCTACAATTACATCGCCATGCAGGAAGCCATCGATGACTCCGGACTGCCCGAGGACATGGTTTCCAATGACCGCACCGGCCTGATTGCCGGTTCGGGTGGCGCCTCTACCGAAAACGTGGCACTGGCAATCGATACGCTGCGCGAAAAAGGCATTCGACGGGTCGGCCCCTACATGGTGCCGCGCACCATGTCGAGCACCAATTCGGCCTGCCTGGCCACGCCGTTCCGTATCCGCGGTGTTAACTACTCGATCAGTTCCGCCTGCTCCACCAGCGCACACTGCATCGGTAACGGCTATGAACTGATCCAGTTTGGCAAACAGGATATCGTGTTCGCGGGCGGCGGCGAGGAACTGCACTGGACGCTGACGCTGATGTTCGATGCCATGGGTGCACTGTCATCCAAGTACAACGACACGCCGGAGACCGCGTCCCGGCCCTATGATGCAACCCGTGATGGCTTCGTCATCGCCGGCGGCGGTGGCGTGGTGGTGCTCGAGGAACTGGAACACGCGCGCGCCCGCGGCGCGAAGATCTATGCTGAACTCGTCGGCTACGGTGCCACCTCCGACGGCTATGACATGGTGCAGCCGTCCGGCGAAGGCGCCGTGCGCTGCATGCAGCAGGCCCTGTCTACGGTCACTGAACCGGTCGACTATATCAACGCGCACGGCACCAGCACCCCGGTCGGCGACATGCGTGAACTCGAAGCCGTGCGCAATGTGTTTGGTGACAGTATTCCCCGGATCAATTCCACCAAGGCGCTGTCGGGTCACTCCCTGGGGGCCGCCGGCGTGCACGAGGCGATCTACTCGCTCCTCATGATGCAGGGTGATTTCCTCTGTGCCTCGGCGAATATCACCGAAATTGACCCGCTGGGCGCCGATTTCCCTATCATCCGCGAGCGCATCGACAGTGCTGGCGCCAACATCATGATGTCGAACAGCTTCGGCTTCGGCGGCACCAATGCCACCCTGGTATTCAGGCGCTGGCAGGATGACTGATACGGGCTTACTTGAACTGCAGTTGTGCGCGTGACTCGCGCCAGAGCTGGAATGTCGGATACTCCCGATAGCCACCTTCGAGGATGAAATCGAGGACATTCTGCAGGCGATAGAACTGCACCACCGAATCCACGCGTATGATCTCGGCCCCGCCGGTATCAAAAAAGATGAGTGTCGGGGTATAGAACAGCCGCATTTCCTCCGCCCACTTCCTGGCCGTGGTGCGCTCGCCGGCGGGCGTAACCACCGGCGTATCCTCCCAGTACGAAAGCTGCACGACTTCCAGCTGCCCGATGCGCCGCCGGATCTCGTGCTCCTGCAGGGGCCCGGTGTGCAGCACGTCACAGGCGTGGCAATTGCCCTGCTCGAAAACCACCAGCAGCGGGCGTTCCCCGGGAATCCGGCTGCGGTCGAGCATGTACGGCCCGGGCATGAAGAAGGATTCCTCGCTCAGATCACCGGGCTCGAACACCAGCGGCACGTCCGCACGGGCGAGATATTCGCGGAATTGCTCCTTGCGGTAATGACCGTCCGCGACAAATTCCAGCGCCGCACGAAACCGGTATGGCGGGTAATAACCACGCAAGCGCAGCGCCTCCTCGCCGTCGCGATCGTAGAAAATGACCGAAGGCGTGAAGTTGGTGCGCTCGTGGACTGCGAAGCGGTTTTCTTCGAGCGCATCCCCCTGCAGATCGGTCACGGTGTTATGTCCGTGAATATCGATACCGATGATGTCGAAGTGATCCTGCAGGTAGGCACGGATATCGTCCTTCACCAGGTCCTTTTCCAGGAACTGGCGGCAGTAGGCACAGTATTTCTGTCCGAAGTAGACAATCAGGCCATCCTTGCCTGCCTCACGCACCTCCTGCAGGTCCTCGCGCAGGTCGAGAAAGCTGAGCTTGAACCAGTCCGGATAGCTCAACGGCTCTTCCAGCGGCTGATCATCGAACAGCAGGTGATCCTCTTCGGCCGAGGTCAGCGGCATCATCACCATCCAGATCAACAGCACCAGCCACCGGCCTGGCGTGCGCATCAGGCCCGGGATCAGGGAGCGGTAATCAGTATTGCGCATGCTCAATAGTGTTCCAACATATCACTTGCCCGGACGATAGCTTGCATGACTCGTGTCGGTTTCCCACAAGGCCACCTCGACCACCGGGAATCCCCTGCCGGCCAGGTACTCGAAGATCATGCGCGCGATGACCTCGGCAGTCGGGTTCTCATCCGTGGCGCGCACCCGCTCGCCGGCATCCTGCAACAGCGGCAGCAGCGGATCATCACGGCATAGTAGCAGCGTGTGATCGATTTCCTCTTCCAGCCAGCCCAGTGCCACCCGCTTGAGTTCGCTGAAATCCTCCACCATGCCCCGGTCATCCAGTTCCTCGCTCTCCAGGGTTATCACCGCACGCGCATTGTGACCGTGCAAATGTCTGCACTTGCCGCCGTAATTTAGCAGACGATGGCCATAACAAAAGGCAACGGACTTCGTGACACGGTACATACAGGGCCCCATATTCAGTCAGTTAGCTGGCGGATATGAATAAATACTTGCGATAATTCCGCTAACAGGGGCACTATCATGCGGGTGTGGCGCCCTGTTGTCATTTTAAGAACCCTACCCCACCATGGCTATACATATCTTCAATATAGTTATTAGAATGTTATCCATGTCGATGATTCCAAACACCTTGAACGGAACCTGATGCGCGGCATGCCGACCTGGACCATCCTGGGTGGCGGCTATCAGTCGTACCTGAAAGGTGACTACCGCGCTGCCTACGAGGAATGGCTGCCGCTGGCGGAGCTGGGAGACATCGAGGCCCAGTACAACATCGGCGTTATGTACGACGAAGGCGCCGGCCGGCCGCAGGATCTCGCCCTTGCCGCCGCCTGGTACCGCAAGGCCGCGCAACAGGGCTTCATGGATGCGCAAACCAACCTCGGCATGATGTACTACCATGGTCAGGGCGTTGGCCAGGACCGTGACGAAGCGGCGAAATGGTTCCGACTGGCAGCAGACCAGGGCGACAAAGAAGCCAGCGGATACCTGCAGATACTTGAAACCACTCGCCGCGACGGGCAGAAATCCTGCGCCTGACAACGCCGCCGCCAGCACACTTCATCGCATGCTTGCATTATAAGTCAATAAGTTACATAACATACTGCATGTTAGACAGCAACTCAGAAAGGGCGGCCAGGTGAGCGAAACATCCGACACGGACATCCCGCCGATCTTGATCGATCAGGCCTATCCGCTGCCCGGCAGCATCGGCAGACCCGACTACGAAGCCGGCGAGCGCGAGGCCCTGATCGACGAAATCAGGGAACTGTTGCGCGAGAAGCACGCGGTGCTGGTTGCGCACTACTACACGGACGAAGACCTGCAGATGATTGCCGACCTGACCGGCGGCACTGTCTCCGACTCGCTGGAGATGGCTCGCTTCGGCCACCAGCATCCGGCCTCGACACTGGTCGTGGCCGGGGTGCGTTTCATGGGCGAGACGGCGAAGATCCTCAACCCCGAAAAGCGGGTACTGATGCCGACACTCAAGGCGGAGTGCTCGCTCGACCTCGGCTGCCCGCCAGACAAATTCATCCCGTTCTGCGACGCCCATCCCGACCGCACCGTGGTGGTCTACGCCAATACCTGCGCCGAGGTGAAGGCCCGCGCCGACTGGGTGGTGACATCCAGTATCGCGGTCGACGTCGCCAGGCACCTCAAGGCGCAGGGCAAGAAGATCCTCTGGGCGCCGGACCGCTACCTCGGCGACTATGTGCGTCGCATCACCGGTGCCGACATGCTGCTATGGCAGGCAAGCTGTATCGTGCATGAACGCTTCAAGGCAGAGGCCCTGCAGAACCTGGCCCGCCAGTACCCCGATGCCGCGATCCTGGTACATCCCGAATCACCCGAGGCGGTCATCGCCCTGGCCGACGTGGTCGGCTCCACCACGCAGCTTATCAACGCGACCCGCCGGCTGCCCAACAAGCGCTTCATCGTCGCCACCGACAACGGCATCTTCTACAAGATGAAACAGGCGTCACCGGACAAGACCTTCATGGAAGCGCCGTCGGCCGGCGAAGGCGCCACCTGCGAAAGCTGCGCCCATTGCCCGTGGATGGCGATGAATAACCTGCGCAACCTCGCCGAGGTACTGAGAACGGGCAGCAACGAAATCCACGTCGATCCGGAGGTCGGCAGGAAGGCGCTGCGCGCGACGCAACGGATGGTCGATTTCGTTGCCGGCAAGGGCTGAATTCCCG
>JBATJF010000217.1:0-2943 GCA_049668345.1 Gammaproteobacteria bacterium | reverse complement strand
ACCCGGTCTCACCTTCTCCCTGTAGTCGTGCGCGAAACAATGTTTTCCCGAACCGGCGCCCCCTCAGCTGCGCGTACGCGTGATGCGGGTCACCGACGGGATATTGCGCACCTGGCGCATGACGCTGGCGAGGTGCTGGCGGTTACGCACCGTCAGCCGGAACTTCAGGATGTTGGTCAGGCCGTCGCCCTCCTCGATGCCGACGTTCTCGATGTTGGAATCGGCATCGCCGATTGCCTTGGCCACCGTTGCCAGCATGCCGCGCCGGTCGGCTATCTCGATGCTGACATCGACCGGGAATTCCTCGTTGATACCCGGCTCCCACTGCACCTCGAGCAAGCTCTCGGGCGGATACTTGCGCTCGGTGATATTGCGGCAGTTCTGGGTGTGGATCATCATGCCGCGCCCGCTGGTGATCACACCCATCACCGGATCGCCGGGTATCGGCCGGCAGCATTTCGAAAAGCGCGTCACCATGCCCTCGGTGCCGCGGATCACCAGCGGCAGCATCGACGCGCTTTCACCGCCCGCCACACTGCCACGCTCATCGGCAGGCAGCAGGGCGCGCGCCACCAGCACCGAGGGTCGCCTGCCCATGCCGATGTCGACCAGCAGATCATCCCGTGTAGCAAGGTGATATTCCTTCAACATGGCCTGTACGCGCTCGTCCGATACCTGCGGGGCGGAGGAGCCGAACACGCCCAGTGCGCGATCCAGCATGCGCCGGCCGAGGCTTATCGCATCATCGCGTTTCAGGTTCTTCTGGTGATGGCGGATGCTGGAGCGCGCCTTGGCGGAGACCACGAAACTGAGCCAGGCCGGGCTCGGGCGCGCGCCAGGGGCGGTGATGATCTGCACGGTCTGGCCGCTGCGCAGGGTGGTGCGCAGCGGCACGTCCTGCCGGTCCACCCGCGCGGCGATACAGGTATTGCCGATATCGGTATGCACAGCATAGGCAAAATCGACCACGGTCGCGCCGTGCTGCAGTTTCATGATCTCGCCGGTGGGCGTGAACACGTAGATGGCGTCCGGGAACAGGTCGAGCTTGACGTTCTCCAGGAACTCCAGCGAGTTGCCGGCGTGCTTCTGCATCTCCAGCAGTTCGCGCAGCCACTCGCGCGCGCCGGCATGCATCTGGTCGAGGTTCTGGTCGCTGGACTTGTACACCCAGTGCGCCGCGACACCGCTCTCCGCCACCTTGTCCATGTCCTCGGTGCGGATCTGTACTTCTATAGGTATGCCGTAGGGGCCGAACAGGATGGTATGCAGTGACTGGTAGCCGTTCGCCTTGGGAATGGCGATGTAATCCTTGAACTTGCCCGGCACCGGCTTGTAGAGGTTGTGCACGACGCCGAGCGCGCGGTAGCAGGTGTCCACCTTGTCGACCACGACGCGGAACGCATATACGTCGTAGGTCTCCTCGAAGGACAGCGTCTTGTCGCGGATCTTCTTGTACAGGCTGTAGAGGTGTTTTTCGCGGCTCAGGATACGGCCCTCCAGCTCTTCCTGCTGCATGCGCCGCTTGATCGCGGTCTCGATCCTGTTGAGCACCTCCTTGCGATGGCCGCGCGCCGCGCGCACCGCCTTCTCCAGCACCTTGTAGCGCAACGGGTAGAGTGCCGCGAAGCCGAGGTCCTCCAGCTCCACGCGCAGCGCGTTGATGCCGAGCCGGTTGGCGATCGGCGCGTAGATGTCCAGCGTCTCGCGCGCGATGCGGCGGCGCTTGTCCGGGCGCATGACGCCCAGTGTGCGCATGTTGTGCAGCCGGTCGGCCAGCTTCACCAGGATGACGCGGATATCGCGCACCATGGCCAGGATCATCTTGCGGAAATTTTCCGCCTGCGCCTCGGCCGAACTCTCGAACTCGATCTGGGTGAGCTTGCTCACACCGTCCACCAGTTCCGCAACGTCACTGCCGAACTCGGAGGCAATCTGTTCCTTGGCGGTGGGCGTGTCCTCGATCACGTCGTGCAGGATGGCGGCGATAATGGACTTGTGATCGAGACGCAGCTCCGCGAGGATGCGCGCCGCGGCAATGGGGTGATAGATGTAGGGCTCGCCGGACAGGCGGGTCTGGCCGTCGTGGGCCTCGGCACCGAACAGATAGGCGCGGTATACCTCCTGGACCTGAGCCGGCTCCAGGTAGGACTCCAGCATCCTGCACAAGTCGCTGATCAGAAAGCGCGAGGCCGGGTCGGTGAGGATTTCCGCTCTGTATGCCATTGGGTTACCGGCGGGCAGCGCCAGCGGCGCCCGCGAGGGTTGCGTTCAGGCCAACTATAACGCCAATGCACACACAGTCACATAGCGCCGCTGCTGCAGGCAGGGGCCGGGTAAGCGGGATGCAGGAATGAGGGCCCCGAACGGACGGGTCGTCCGGGTGTGCGGGCTAAAGCTCCGCGTCGTCGACGGGCGGTTCGGCCCGGGGTGCGACCTCGGGCGTCTCGGTGGCCTCGGCGAGGATCTCCAGGTCGGCGGCATCGAGTTCCTCCTCGAATACCGATTCCGGCTTTTCATCCAGAAACGATGGTCCGATCAGGCCGTCGGCGATCTCGCGCAGCGCCACGATGGTCGGCTTGTCGTTTTCCCACGGCACCAGCGGCATGACGCCGTTGGCCAGCTGGCGGGCGCGCTTGGTCGCCAGCAGCACCAGCTGGAAGCGGTTATCCACCTTGTCGAGACAGTCTTCTACCGTTACACGTGCCATGTTGCTCTCCGGGTTTCCGCCTGACCGCGGCTGCGGCTGAATGGGCGTGCGAGTTTAACCGAATCAGGCATCCGCTGCCAGCAGGGACGCCAGCAGCCCGGCATGGCGCTGCGCCTGGGGCGCCAGCTGCAGGCGGCGGGCGCGGATAATCGCGGCCAGCTCATCGCGCGCCTGGTCGAAAACGTCATTAATGATGAGGTAGTCGTATTCGTCGTAGTGCGACATCTCGCTGACGG
>JBATJF010000216.1:0-9350 GCA_049668345.1 Gammaproteobacteria bacterium | reverse complement strand
GTCGAATGAATTCGACCCTACAGGTCTGATTGAGCAGGGCCGGATTCATACGACCAACAACCTTGCCATCAGGAGGAATTCGTCTCGTCTGAATTGATGTGTTACCCACTCAATCAGGGGAAGATCGCATTTTTCAGGACCCGAATCAAAAAAGAGTAAAAGGGTGTCAGAGCAGTTTTCCGCTAAAATAACCAGGAATTGTGCTCTGATACCTTTTTCTTCGGAGTTGGGCCATGCGCTATGAATTATTCTACTGGCCATCCATCCAGGGGCGGGGGGAATTCGTGCGGCTGGCGCTGGAGGATGCGGGCGCCGATTACGTGGATGTGGCGCGGGGACGCGGGCGTGGCCTGGGCATTGATGCCATGCTGCGTCTGATGAATGACCCGGGGCTGGTGCGCCTGCCTTTAGCGCCCCCCTTCCTGCGGGCGGGCAGGCAGCTCATCGCGCAGACCGCGAATATTCTGCATTTCCTGGGCCCACGCCTGGGACTGGTGCCCGACTCCGCTGCAGGCCGGCTGTGGGCGCACCAGTTGCAGCTCACCGTGGAAGATCTCGTGGTCGATGTGCACGACACCCATCACCCGGTCGCCATGAGTCTCTACTACGAGGAGCAGAAAGCCGAGGCCGTACGGCGTGCCGGATTCTTCACGAGGGAGCGCGCGCCCGAGTTGCTGGGTTATTTCGAAAATGTGCTGCAGCGAAATCCGGGCGGTCGCGGTTACATGGTCGGGCGCACATTCAGCTATGTCGACCTGTCGATGTTCCAGGTCATCGAGGGACTGGGATATGCATTCCCGAACATGATGGCGCGTCTTGCACCGGAGATCCCTGGCCTGAAGGGACTGCATGCACGCGTGGCGCAGCGGCCATACGTAGCCGCGTATCTCGCCTCCAGGCGGCGTCTGACGTTCAACGAAGACGGGATCTTCCGACACTATCCGGAACTGGATGCCTGAGCTCGTCCAGCGGATAAAAGGGAGGGATAAAGGAGTCGGATGCATTTATCATCAGTTGTGGGCCGGAAAATGTATCCGGCCCCTTTTCCGTCAATGGATGTATGTACCAGGAGGGATTGTGATGATCATTGGCCGGGCGCGCTGGAAGCTATTTGCCCTGTTATTCATGGTATCGGCAGGTCCGCTGCTTGCGCAGGATGCGGGCGAGGTGGTAATCAAGCGCGGTACCATCGAGGATGACGTGTATGCGGCCGGCCGTCGCGTGGAAGTCGTGGCCCACGTGCAGGGTGACGTGGTCGCTGCCGGGCAGTACGTCAGCATCGACCAGGTGGTTGCCGGCGATATCCTGGCGGCCGGTGAGACCGTCGCGATTCGCGCGCAGGTAGGGGATGATGTCCGTGCCGCCGGGCGTACCGTCACCCTTGCGGGGCCCGTTGCCGGCCACGTGGTGGCAGCCGGCGAGACCATCGACATTGCGCCTGCCGTAACCATCGGTGGCTGGGCGTGGCTGGCGGGACGGGAAGTCAGCATGGCCGGGAATGTCGCGGGGGAACTCAAGGTGGCCGGGCAAACCGTGATCATTTCCGGCAAGGTCGGCAGCGACGTGGAGGTCATGGCCGAGGAAATCCGGATCCTGGATGGCGCCGTGATCGACGGTAACCTGGTATACCGCAGCAACAGCGAGCCGGATATTGCCGACGGTGCCCGGATTGCAGGCGATACGATTTCCAAGCCGTTGCCGTACGAGGAACCGGAAGGGAAGGGCGCGGGCGTTGTATTCCTTTTCACCCTGCTGGTGGCGGCTATCGCTTATTACCTGCTGTTCCCGGTATTCAGCATGGCCGGAGTCGATGTTCTGCGGGGTACTCCGCTCACGGCAGTGGGTGTTGGTGTGACCGTACTCTTCGCCACGCCCTTTATCATCCTGCTGCTGTTCATCACTCTGATCGGAGGGCTGGTGGCGCTACCGCTGCTTGCCGGCTATCTGGTATCGCTGTTGCTCGGTTTCCTGAGTGGTGTGATCTTTGTGGGTGACGCCGGGCTGCGGCTGGCGGGCAGGGCCGATACCGCCGGCAAAGGTATGCGCGCGGTCTCGTTCGCCATTGCCCTGGCGGCAATCCTGTTGCTCCAGCTTGTTCCCGTGCTCGGCGCAATGGCGATGTTTGCCCTGTTCGTGTTCGGATTGGGTGCATTTCACATGCAGCTTTGGCGGGCCTATTCGCGGCCGGAAAACTGAATAGTGTCAGAGCACATTTTTCTATAATATTCGAGCCTGTCCCTGGTAGGTGGTGGTCCCCTGATCGTGCCTCGATTGGTCGTATCTGCATGCGACCGATCCGGTCTAAATGGATGCACCTGATAGCCGATAGCGATGTTGATTATGAAGAAATTTCTCGTACACAGCTGTCTTTCGATCCTGCTTTTCGCAGGAACAGGCGTAGCTGCGGATGTCCCTGTGCAGCTGGCAAAACTGGAGGACGGCACACCCTCGCAGTCCATGACGGCGCCTGCCTGGAGCACGCTGAATCCGAAAAGGCTGCAGCTCAAGTCGGACGCGGTGCTGGTGCTGGATCAGCATGGCGCAGAAGTCTACTCCAGGCATGAGAGTGAGCCTCGCCCCATCGCCTCGATTACCAAGCTGATGACGGCGATGGTTATCCTGGACAGCGACCTCGATTTACAGGAAAAGATCACCATCACCAAAGATGACCGGGATCTGATTCAGCTGACCGGTTCGCGGCTGCAGTCAGACGCGGTACTGACACGAAAACAGCTGTTGCAACTGGCGCTGATGTCATCCGAAAACCGGGCGGCCAATGCGCTTGCCCGCACCTGGCCCGGGGGTAAGGCGGCATTTGTCGAAGCCATGAACAAAAAGGCGGATGCGCTCGGTATGCAGGCCAGTCATTTTAAAGATCCGGCGGGTCTTGATCCCGGCAATGTGGCCTCCGCCCGCGACACGGCCAGTATGGTGCGCGCTGCCATGTCCTACCCGCTGATTCGCAATGCCACCACTACCCGCTCAGCCACGGTCAGGCCCTACAAGGGCCGCGGTGAACTCAGGTTCAGTAACACCAACCCCCTGGTGAGGAAAGGGAACTGGGACATCCAGCTCAGCAAGACCGGTTACCTCAACGAGTCCGGACGCTGCCTCGTGATGCAGGCCGAGATCGACGACGAGCCACTCACCATTGTGCTGCTCGACTCCTTCGGCAAGCTGACACCCTTCGGCGACTCGAACAGGCTTCGCCAGTGGATCGAGAGCGGTAGATAATCAATACAAGGGGACGGAGGATATAAATTCACTGCCCGGTAAAGGTAAATTACAATTTACTTGATCGCATCCTCCTGAATTGGTTTTAGAGTTGGCTGAGATGCCAGAATGCGAATGCGGTACCGATGCCGATCACGATGACGACCTTGATCGCTATGCCGATGAGGAATTTCTTCTGCATGTCGTCGTTGTTCATGTCGGTATCTTACACGGATAAATATAATGGAGTCAGAGCACACACATCCTGATATTCGAGGAAATTGTGCTCTTGCCCCTGTTCCTTCTTTACACTTGATTCTTGCGAGACCTGCCTGTTGCTCGATACTATCCTTGCGTGAGACGTTATCATGTGCGCATCTATCATTGCATCAGGAGAACTCCGTGAAGCATGCACGAAGCGCCGACTTTTTGTTCATAGCCCCTTTGCTGATCCTGTTGCTGGGTGGTTGTCAGCCACCCGTCAATAATGATGCGCAGCGCGATAACACCGGCAGCGGGGATAGCCCCACGTCCGTGACACTGCCAGCAGGCAGTCGGCGCGATGTGCAGCCGGTCACGGTGAACTACCCTGAGTCAGGTGTCGATCTCGGCTGGGGCTGGGACTCGGAAGAGGGCGTGCCGCGTCCATCGGTCTGTATCGAATTTTCCATTGCCGAGGACAAGGGCCAGACCAAGTACATGACCATCAGCGAGGTCAGTGACAGTCACGAGCTGATGCAAAGCATGAATATCTCGTCCGCTGCCAGCATCAAGACCGTTGCCTACAAGGCCAGCGGCAAGGCGAGCTTTGCGAAAAACACAAAGATCAACAGTTTTGGTTCCAATTTCGTACTGAACGCCTCGGTCGACAACGGCGTGCGCTATGCGGCTCCGCTCGCCGAAGGCGGGCAGGGCGTGGTGCGTAACGCAGATGACCTGCAGCTGGTGCCGGATGCCGGCAGTATCCGGCTGACGAAACAGGCGCTGCGCCTCGCGCAGCGGCCTGACCTGGACGGTTTTCTCGATACCTGCGGTGATTCCTTCGTCGCGGCACTGTACGGTGGTGCCAACCTGACTGCCGTGCTGACGGTGGTGAGTACGTCACGTTCGGAGCAGTCGAAAACATCGGCATCGTTCACCGGCTCGGGGTGGGGTGCCGAGGTCAAAATGGCGGCGAGTGGCGATACAGGCAGCAAGGTTAAACACGATGATCTGTCCATGCGCTTTTTCCAGACCGGTGGCCGCAAGGATTCCATTCCGGCCAGCAAGGAGGATTTTGTTGCCAAGCTGGACGATCTCTCTGCTCAGGCCGCAGAGAGTCCGGCGATCTACCGCGTTTCCCTGCTGCCCTATACCGCGCTGGCCAACTGGCCGGCTCGTGATATCGAGATCAGCACCGACGAGCAGGATCAACTGTCCCGTTACTGGGGCGCCTATACGGCGATCTACGAGGACATCGACTATATACTGGATCAGGCCGACAAGTTCAGGCAGCTCTGTACAGACAAAAAATTCCACAAGGTGGATAAATCGGATTTGCGCCTGTTGCAGGATGAAGTGCATGCGGTGCTGCTGCGTTTGCGGGACGACGCGCTGCGTTGTGCTGAACCGGACCCGGAACCGGCGGAAGTCTGCGTGTTCGATGAAGGCGCTTACGCTGATCCGTTAGCCTACCGAATCCTGCTGCCGGTTCCCGGGGCCCCGGACGCTGATGGTGCCAGCGGCTGTAAAGGGACTGAAGCGGCTGGCGAGGGTGCGTCCGACGATAATGTCAATGAAGTGATCGATTACTATGTGCGGGATTCATCGCACAGCGCATGCCGCAACAATCCGGTCGGGTCACGTTGCCTTAGCAATGAGGAAATTACTGCCTGGAAGAACAACCTGATCCCGGCAATGCAGGCACGTGAGCAATAAAGGGGGGCGAAGGGATAAAATTTAATCCCGCCGCCCCCTTTTTTTGTCAGCTTATTTCATGAACTGGATGCCGCTGACCTTGTTGCCGGCAATCGTGTCGTCGAAGCGTGTGAGCAATACCTCGACGGCCTTGCCCCCGATAGTAATTGCCGATGGGTGCAGCTTCTCGAAATTGGTCGCTGTCAAATCGGTGGTGTCGATCAGGATGATGGCCTTTGAGTCGCCCGGCTCTGCCATTTTGACTGTTGAATCCTTCCAGATGACGTTACCTTCGCGGTCATAGGCCATCGCAGTACTTGCTGCCATGACGCTGTATTTCTTCTTACCCAGGCTCAGGCCGGCGACGTTGATGTGGTTCTTTCCGGCGGTCAGGGAGAAATTCATGGTGATTCCGATAACTCCGTCGACATCGAGCGCCCTGGCAAGCGCCGCATACTTCTGCGGATCGGAAATATACTTGTAATTGTGCGCGACATTCAGGTCCTTGGTCATGAACAGGACTTTCGCGACCTTCTCATCTTCCGTGACATTGCGGTAGGCCTTGCTGGACAATACCTTCTGCTCCGGGACAAGAACAAAATTCCCGGATTTGTCGAGGGTGCTGACGATCTGCGGTGCCAGATTGTCGATCAGGGGCTGGGTGTTGGCGCCGGGTATTTCGTCGGTGCTCTTGAACATCTGGGTCAGCCCCTTCTCCCCGTAGAAGTCTTTCATCGAGGCGATCGAGACCACCGCAAAGCGCTTTTTGGCGCCGAATGCGGTTTTGTCCACATCGGCGCCGCCGGTGATTGTCATCGGTGCGCAGGCAGACAACAGCAAAACAAGGACGGCGGCAACGCCAGCCTTGAAAATCCTGGGGTGTCGCATGGTGTTCTCCCGAGTTATCCGGACAAATCCGTAAAATCGAGCTATCGTCAATTGCAGGGGATTCTTTAAAGAAAACAGGGAATAAAAGGGGGCGGATACATTTTCCCGAATAAATTATCACGAAAAGATAACATTTTCGCCGGACCGTGAACTTTGCCGGTTAAAAAGGCTCTTTCCTGTCAAGTACACACCAAACCTGTCTTGTCATCCAGGAGAACAACACGATGTTAACGAACAGAATCTTCGCGCTGCTGGTCGGCCTGCTGTCTGTACAGACGGTGACGCTTGCAGCGATGCCGGACCACGACGGCGAGTCGGCCAGTCGGCATGTCAAAACCATCGTGCTGGGTTCCGGTTGCTTCTGGGGCGCCGAAAAAGGCTACGAGGCCCTGCCCGGCGTAATCGGCGCGGTATCCGGCTATGCCGATGGCCGCAACATCAAGCCCGTCTACAGGGAAATCACACGATCAAAGTACCGGTCCGACCCCGACAATTACGCCGAGGTGGTCGAGGTGCGCTACAACACGGAAGTACTCAGTACCGAGGCGCTGCTGCGGCAATTCTTCGAGCACCACGACCCGACGCAGAAAAACCGGCAAGGCAATGACGTCGGCACCCAGTACCGGTCCATCATCCTCTACACGGACGATGAGCAGCGCGAAGTGGCGCTGCATACCCGGGACCAGTACCAGGCGCTGTTAAAGGCCGCGGGATACGGCGATATCGTCACAGAGATCAAGCCGCTGCAGGAATTTCACCAGGCCGAGGACTATCACCAGGATTATCTCGCGAAGAATCCCAACGGCTATTGCCCGAACCATGCGACGGGCGTGACCTTCGAAAAAGTCGTATCGATCCCGACCGACAACAGCGCATTGCTTGAAGGCAGGCAGATCCTGGTGCTGGAAGCCGAGCACTGTCCCTTCTGTGAAAGGTTCAAGCGGGATGTCGGCAGCCAGTACCGGGGCAGCATCCCCATGACCTATCGCATGGCCTCGCAGCTGGATGTCCTCACACTGAAAACGCCAACCTGGGCCACACCCACCATCTATATCCTTGAGGATGGCAAGGAGGTATTCGGCCACCAGGGTTACATGACTGCCACGGAATTCTACCAGGCACTCCGGCGATGAGCGGGGTCGGACCTCCGTAAGCAATTAATGCATCTTGTTTTTCGGCGCAGAAACGGCTCTTCAGGTTGCTTATTTGCCCCTTTTCTTGCCTGGAAAAATTGGTGTAAGAGCACATTTATTCCTAATATGAATAAAAAATGTCCTCTAGTGCCAACTACTCTTTAATAGAGATTGCGAGGTCTGGACTATGCCGGACATGCTGTTGCTGGGTACACGCAAGGGGACGGTGATCGTGGATCGTGCCGGGGGTGTCTGGCGTCCCCGGCCCATTGCGCATGAAGGCATCCCGGTCTGTTACGTGGCACGTGACCCGCGTGACGGGATGTTGTGGGCGTCACTGGACCATGGCCACTGGGGTCCCAAGCTGTCACGTTCGCGAGACGGTGGAGCCACCTGGGAGGACGTAGCGTCGGTCAAGTATCCGGCAGGTGCGCGCTACATCAAAAAGTACCTGCCGACCCCGGATTTCGACCCGGAAGCGCCGGCGGGTGCACCCGACTACGGTGACGCAACGGTCTACAAGATCTGGCACATTGCCTTTGGCAGCCCGCGGCAGCCGGGCCGGTTGTACGCCGGCACGATCCCGGGCGGGCTGTTTGTCAGCGACGATGGCGGTGACAGCTGGGATCTCAACCGGCCACTGTGGAACCACGACAGCCGCGGCGGTGACCTGTTTGCGGGCGATGCCACCAGTGAAAACCGCTGGCACGGCACGCCGGCGAGTATAGATTACGGCGTGTTCGAGCCCGGTATTCACTCGATCATCGTCGACCCGCGTGATCCTGACCATCTCCATATCGCGGTATCGACCGCCGGTGTGGTCGAGACCACCGACGGTGGCAAGACCTGGACGGGCCGTAACCAGGGTATGACCAATGACTACATGCCGGACCCGGAGTCGGCGTGGGGCCACGATCCGCATTTTGTGACCGCCTGTCCCGGGCAGCCTGATCATCTCTGGCAGCAGAATCATTGCGGTGTCTTTTACAGTGCTGACGGTGCCCGGCACTGGAAAAAGGTCAGCCAGCCGGAGGCCGGTGTGTATTTCGGCTTCCCGGTCGCGGTCGATGCGCAGGACGGTCGAACGGCCTGGGTTGTGCCCGCCCGCGCGGATTCCGAGCGCATGGCGATTGACGGTGGCCTGTTCGTCGCGCAGACAAGCGATGGCGGGCAGTCATGGACGGCTTTTCGTAACGGCTTGCCGCAGGACAACGCCTACGACATCGTCCTGCGACATGGTCTCGATGCAGCCGGTGACTGCCTCTGTTTCGGCAGTACGACCGGTAACGTCTACCTGTCGGAAGACCGCGGTGAATCCTGGCGATGCCTGGGTAACAACTTCCCGCCGGTGTATTCGGTGCGATTTGGCTGAACGTCATGCCGACGGTTGAAATGACAAGGCATCTGTACCGGTTCTTCCCGGCGCTCGAGAACCGGGTGATCAGGGTGGATGCGGGTTCGGTTGCGGAGGTCCTGCGTGCGGTCAACGAACTGGCCCCCGGATTTACCGATTACGTGCTTGACGAGCATGGCGCGCTGCGAAGGCATGTGAATCTCAGTGTCAATGACAGGATACTGGTTGACAGGAAGACACTCTCTGACCGTGTTCCGGATGACGGGACGGTCTATATCTTCCAGGCGTTGAGCGGAGGCTGAATAAGAGAAAAGGTGCTCTGACCCCGATATCTTCTCACGGCAATTTGTGGGAGGACAGGAACGTCCAGATGTGGTCGTTTGTCAGTTCGCGTGTGACCGGACCGATTCTCTCCTCCGGTAAATACTGGAACCCGTTGGGCCAGGTATGCCCGCCGCCATTGATGCGGTAGCTGACGAGCGGTGCATTGCAGCGGCGCCAGTCGAACCGGGTTACCTGCGTACCGTCGTCGAATTGATCCGTCAAGTCTGTTGCTGTTGCTTCTTCAGAACAGCCGTTGATTTCACGCCACACACGCATGCTGCGTTCTACACCTATGTATGCGCCTTCGAACCCCTTCGCACCCTTACAGGTCGGTGTTCCCCCGCCGTAGCGCCAGGCGCAATCGGCCGTTCCATGTATCTGCAGAACCGGTACTGGCCGATCCGGCTTGCAGCCCTGAACGGCGCTCACCTGGTTGGCGCCGGCCACTGCTGCGATTGCCGCAATCCGGTGTGGCATTTCGCAGGCCAAACGATGTGCCATGGCGGCGCCGTTCGATATTCCCGTTACATAGACCCGTCGCA
>JBATJF010000215.1:0-3187 GCA_049668345.1 Gammaproteobacteria bacterium | reverse complement strand
CTGCCGCAAGAGGAGCAGCCGGCGCAGCCGGTGATCGCGGCTACCGGCAGTGTCCCCGCCAAGCCGGATCCTGACCGGATGCTGGTCAGGCAGATACCCGGCTGGCACCTGATGGGCGAGGTGACGGTCGCGGCCGTGCCGGTCAAGGTCAGCACGCCGGTCGATGCGCCGGATACCCAGCTGAAACTGACCCTGAAAGGCGCGCTGGCATCGGATGACAAGGTCAATGCGCGCGCTATAATTGCCGACCAGCGCGGGCAGGATGAACATTATGCGATTGGTGATACCCTGCCGGGCAATGCCGAACTGAGCGCGATCCATACGGATCGCGTGATCCTGCAGCGCAGCGGTCGCTACGAGACCCTGCGGCTGCCGACGGATATCATGCCCGGCAACAACGTTTATTCCGCCGTTGCGGCGCCGGCTGCGGTACGCTCCACGCAGAGTCCGGCAGAGCGTCTGCGGGCGGTGCGGCAGCAGATTCAGCAGCAGCCGGCCAGCCTGGCCCGCATGTTGCGCATCGCGCCGATGAACGACCCGGAGGGCAACCTGATCGGTTATTCACTGGCGCCCGGCAAGGATCCGCAATTGTTCGAACAGGTGGGCCTGCAGGCCGGCGATGTGGTCACGGAGGTCAATGGCCTCGCCCTGACCGATCCGCAAAACAGTGCCACGGCGCTGCAGAGCCTGCAGAGCGGCGAGCCGGTCACCCTGAAGCTGCTGCGGGACGGCGAGGAACAGAGCTTGTCGCTGGATGGTTATGAATAATCAGGTAATTTTCGCCTGAATCTGGCAAGATGGCCGGTGTGGCTGTCGACGTGAGAACCGGCGGCCGAAACCGGAGAGGACAGGTGTTGAGGAAACAGGCAATGAAAATTTCGGGAATGATTGCTGCGGTGGCTCTGGCATGGCTGGTTTATTCATTACCGCTGCGTGCCGAGACCGTCACCCTTAACCTCAAGGATGCCGATATCGGCGCCCTGATCAGTACGGTCGCCGAGGTGGCCGACAAGAATTTCATCGTCGACCCGCGCGTCAAGGGCAAGGTCACGGTCATCTCGTCGCGCCCGATGAGCAGCGACGAGGTTTACCAGGTTTTCCTCTCCATCCTCAAGGTGCACGGCTTCGCCGCCGTACCGACCGGCGAGGTCATCAAGATCATTCCGGATGTGAATGCCAAGCAGGACAGCATTCCGACGACCACCGACCGGGAGCCCGGCACGGGTGACGAGATGGTCACGCGCGTGATCCAGGTCGATAACGTCGCCGCCGCGCAGCTGGTACCGATCCTGCGGCCGCTGGTGCCGCAGCAGGGACACCTCGCGGCCTATCCGGCAACCAACGTGCTGATCATTTCGGACCGGGCCAATAACGTGGAGCGCCTGGTCAGCATCATCCGCCGTATCGACCAGGTCAGCGACAGCGAGATCGAGGTCATTCCGCTGGCGCACGCCTCGGCCAACGAGGTGGTGCGCGTGCTGACCAGCCTCACCCGCGCCTCGGCCGCCGGCAAGGCGGCGGGCGGTGTCAGCGAGCAGGTGCTGGTAGCGGATGAACGCACCAACAGCGTGCTGCTGGGCGGCGAGCGCGCCGAGCGCCTGCGGCTGCGGGCGATCATCTCGCATCTCGACACCCCGCTGGATTCCGGCGGCAACACCGACGTCATCTACCTGCGCTATGCCGATGCCAAGGACATCGTCAGCGTGCTCATGGGCGTGGGCAAGATCGGGGAGCAGGATGCCGCCCAGGGCAAGGCCGTCTCCGCGGCACGCGGTTCGTTCGACATCCAGGCGGATGAGTCCACCAACGCACTGGTCATCAGCGCGCCGCCCGACATCATGCGCACCCTGCGGCGCGTGATCAGCCAGCTGGATATCCGCAAGGCGCAGGTGCTGGTCGAGGCGGTCATCGCGGAGGTCTCGGACACCGCGGCACGCGAACTCGGCGTGCAGTGGTTGTTTGCGGATACCCAGGGCGGGCAGACCCCGGTGGGCGTGGTGAACTTCACCAATTCCGGCTCACCCATTACCGACGTCGCCAATGCCGTGGTGGACGTCGCCAACGGCGGGTCACTCCCGAGTGTCGCGGGTAATGTGTTGCTCGGTTTCGGTGATGTCGCGAAGAACCAGTTCAGCTACGCCGCCGTGATCAATGCCCTGGCCTCGGATACGGGCAGCAATATTCTCTCCACGCCGACCCTGGTCACGCTGGACAACGAGGAGGCCGAGATCGTCATCGGCGAGAATGTGCCGTTTCTTACCGGTTCGTTCACCAGTACCGGTGCCAGCGACGGTGCCACCAACCCGTTCCAGACCATCCAGCGCGAGGACGTCGGCATCACCCTCAAGATCAAGCCCAAGATCAACGAGGGCGATGCGTTGCGGCTGGATATCGAGCAGGAGGTCTCCAGTATCGCGGACAGCGTTGCGGGCGCCGCCGATCTCATCACCAAGAAACGCTCCATCAAGACCAATGTCATGGTGGATGACGGCCAGATCGTGGTGCTGGGCGGCCTGATCGACGAGCGTATCGGCGAGAGCGTGCAGAAGGTCCCGCTGCTGGGCGATATCCCGTTGCTCGGTCTGCTGTTCAAGTCCAGGACCGCGGATGTGACCCGGCAGAACCTGATGGTGTTCATCCACCCGGTGATCCTGCGCGACAGCAGCGTGGCGACCCAGTACACCAACAGCAAGTACAACTATATCCGGTCCCTGCAACAGGGGCTGGACGCGGATGGCGTCAACCTGATGCCCGGCAAGGCGCAACCGGTGCTGCCCGAGATCGGCGAGTTTACCGCGGTGCCGTCCGCCGCCGCGCCGGCCATTGTCGAGACGCCGGCGGAGGAAACCACGGCGCCGCAGTTCTTCATGACGGATGAATGAATTCCAGCTACAGGGCGCTGAACAACCCGCGGACCAGCCCGCCGTGGCGGTGCCGCGCCGGCCGCCGTTCCTGTTCGCCAAGCGCAACGGCGTGCTGGTCACCGGCTATGCCGATGACCGGGCACTGGTGATGCATACGGCGAATGTCGCGCCGTCAGCGCTGATCGAACTGCGCCGTCTGGTGGGGGTGCCGCTCAAGCTGCAGCGGATCGACCAGGAGCAGTTCGACGCCCTGTTGTCCAACAGCTACGAGCAGGGCTCCAGCGAGGCCATGCAGATGATGGGCGACATCGGCGATGACCTCG
>JBATJF010000214.1:0-7396 GCA_049668345.1 Gammaproteobacteria bacterium | reverse complement strand
GTGTAACCAGGGCTATCGAGCGGTCAACGGGACCTGTGCAGCCATCAAGCTGCCTGCAAATGCATACCTGACAAATACCTCGTACGGGAGCGGTTGGGAGTGTGAACAAGGTTATCGGGAGTTCAACGGGGGCTGCGCAGCCATCAGGTTACCAGCCAATGCATACGCTACAAATTCACCCTACGGGGATGCCTGGCGGTGCGGACGAGGTTACCGGGCGCTCAACGACGCCTGCGCAGCCATCGAGGTGCCTGTCAATGCATACCCGACAAATACCGCGTTCGGACGCGGCTGGAATTGTGTGCGGGGTTATCGTGAGGTCGATGATTCCTGCGTTGCCATCCGGATACCGCCGAACGCATATTACGTGGAATCTACCTCCGGTTCGGGCTGGGAGTGCGAGCGCGGGTATCGCGCGATGAATGATTCCTGCATTGCAGTAAAGGTGCCGCCGAACGGCTATTTGACGGATTCCTCCTACGGGACTGGCTGGGAGTGCGATCGCGGCTTTCGCGCGGTCAACGAGGCTTGCGTCGCTGTGGTGGTGCCGGAGAACGCGTATCTCAATGCTGCCGGAACCGACTGGGAATGTAACCGGTCCTATAAAAAGCGGAAAGAAAACTGTGTTCTGCCATGAAGGGATCAGGCAGCTCTGAATATGTCGGTGCGGTCTGGACGGCCGGGCCTTTCAGCAGAAGGCTGAAGAAATTCAAACATTCACCTGGAGAAACACCATGTCGAAAGAACGAAAAAGTAACAAGGAAGAGAAGAAGAAAGCTGTCCTGACACCAAAGGAAAAGAAGGCCGCCAAAAAGTCCAGGAAGGAGTCAAAGAGTTTGCTGGGTGATAACGGGGTTCGTTAAATCCGATCTGGAAGACTGCACTCCAGCTTGATCAGTATCGCCACATCGGTTTACCGGGCACGGCCAGGCATTCAGCATATGTTGGCCTGACGCTGTGATGGCGGGCGTACGGTGGCCTGTATTACCTCTATCCAGGCGTTTCGCCGGAACGCGCACGCATGACATCGATGCGAGAGGCCGTGACAATGTACAACTGCAAGTAGATCCGGTCTTGTGCTGTTGGCCCCGGTATCATTCAATATACACCCGGCATTCACATGCTGCCAGGTTACAGGATCCGTCAAACATTCCTGCTTCATCAAATGACAGAATCTTTTTCTGCGACAGGCCTGCACAAGTAACGCCAGGAAGGCTGATGTTGAGATCATCCGACTGCCAAAGGAGTTTA
Organism: Gammaproteobacteria bacterium; assembly: GCA_049668345.1. Classification (GTDB taxonomy): domain Bacteria; phylum Pseudomonadota; class Gammaproteobacteria; order UBA9214; family UBA9214; genus UBA9214. The sequence goes on along the minus strand of JBATJF010000214.1, from coordinate 6,145 downwards.
TCGATCGGCTGACAAAACTGGTTTCCCGGTTTTTAGGCAGAGAGGCCACCGGCGGGGCCATACTCCTGATGTTTACTATCGCAGCCCTCGGGCTGCCAAATTCCCCGTGAACTCATCTTTATGAGAAACTCCGGGAGACACAGGCCGGCCTTTAGCTCGGGGCATTTGAGTTCGTCAGTTCGTTGAGAGAGGGGATCAACGACGGCTTGATGGCCGTGTTTTTCTTCCATGTCGCGCTGGACTTTCCCCGGAACCTGGGTGGTGCTTGTCGGTATCGGCTTCACGATGGCACTGTTCATTACCAACCCGGATTTCAGCCGGAATCAGGTCGACAGCGCCAAATCGGGTATTTTCCTGGTGTCAGTCGTTTCCGCGTTGACAGGTATTGTGCTGTTGAGCGGTTTATCCGGCTATGGGAACATCCACACTCGGCTCATTACTGACGCGTAGTATGAGTTTTAGGCAAATACAGTACACAAGACCGGTGTTGTGCCGGTCACCCCGGGTTCAAGCGAGGAGAATGAGATAGCCATCAAAGGCTTCGGTGTTTCGTCACGCACACGCAATGCGCTGCGGAATGAGCAGGATACTGAGTTACTGCGCTCGGAGTTGCTCAGCATCGAGCAACTGAAGCGTCACGCGGTAACGCTGGCTGGCCAGCATAGCATCGAACCGCGTCCGGGGCCGGACCGGTTGCTGCCCCGGCTGGCGGACAATGCGCGCGTTCTGCTGGCGGCGTATGACCTGGTGACATCCGCAGCCAGGCCGGGACAACGGATCGCGCCGGCAGAAGCCTGGTTGCTCGACAATTACTATCTCATCGAGCAGCAAATCGGTCTGGCACGTCGGCATCTGCCGCGCGGTTACAGCCGGCAGTTGCCGCGACTGGCTAATGGCCTGTCAGCCGGTTTCCCCCGTATCTATGATCTGGCGGTGGAGTTGATCTCTCACATGGATGGTCGTGTCGACAGGGACAATGCCACCCAGTTCGTCGCCGCCTATCAAAGTGCTAAACCGTTAAGGCTGGGCGAATTGTGGGCATTCCCGATCATGCTGCAATTGGCGCTGCTGGAAAACCTGCGCCGCGTTGGCTTGCGGATCGCCCGTCGGCGCGAGGAGCGTGATGCGGCCATCGCCTGGGCAGACCGCATGCTCGCGACCGCCGAACAGGAACCGAAGCAGCTGATCCAGTTGCTTGCCGAGTTTGCCAATGCCGATGTGCCGCTGAACGCGTCGTTTGTGGAGGAGTTTTACGCCAGGCTTCAGGCCCAGGGGCCCGCCATGGCCTTCGTTCAGACCTGGCTCGAGCAAAAACTCATCGAACAAGGGGTGACCGCAACACAGTTGTCTGCTGTAGCCGGCCGCACAGCGGCAACCAACCAGATTTCCATCGCCAACAGTATCGGCAGTCTGCGTTTCATCGGTGCAATGGACTGGAAGGATTTCGTCGAATCGCTCAGTGTCGTCGAGCAAACATTGCGTGAAGACCCGATGAGGATGCACGCCAGCCAGGATTTCGCCACCCGCGACCGGTACCGGCATGTCATCGAGGACGTGGCCCGGGGTTGTGCGCACATTTCGTGCAGTGAGTCAGTGGTGGCACGCGAGGCGATTGTTCTCGCGCAGGCGGCTGCAGAGCGGTTGGGCAGCAATGACCGCAGCGCCCATGTCGGCTACTACCTGATCGATCGCGGGCGGCAGAGTCTGGAGCGTGCGGTCGGCTGCCGTTTGTCGTGGACCAGACGAGCCAGTCGGGCGAGCCGGCATTTCCGCCTGTTCCTTTATCTCGGCCCCATCCTGCTGCTCACGCTGCTTTTCACATCGGTCGTGCTGGTCTCTTTCGGCGGGTTCGAGCCCGGGGACTGGCGGTACTGGCTTGTTGCGATCACCGGCTTCATCGGCGTCACGGCGCTGGCCGTGCCAATGGTGAACCTGTTGGTCACGCTCGTCTTGCCGCCCCGGGCCTTACCCCGAATGGATTTTTCGGAAGGCATTCCAGCCGCTCACCGCACGATGGTGATTGTCCCCACCTTGCTGGGCAGGCCACAAGAGATCGATGATCTTGTAGAAGCACTGGAGATCCGCTATCTCGGTAATCGCGATCCGAATCTGTTCTTTGCCCTGCTGACGGATTTCCGTGACGCACCCGAGCGCACGCTTCCAGACGATGACAAGTTGCTCGCCCACGCGCGCGCAGCCGTCGAGGCGCTCAACGAAACCTACCGCGAGGACCGCCCGTGCATCTTCTATCTGTTACACCGATCCCGAGCGTGGAATCCGGTTGAGCGGGTGTGGATGGGCTACGAGCGCAAGCGCGGCAAACTGGAGCAGTTCAATGCCTTGCTGCGGGGGGGTGAGCCAACGGCCTTCTCGGATATTGTCGGTGAACCGTCCATCCTCGGTTCGATCAAGTACGTCATCACCCTGGATACCGATACACAACTGCCCCGCGACGCGGCACGCACACTGACAGGTAACATCGCCCATCCGCTCAATCGGCCGGTGTACGACGCCAACAAGGGACGCATTGTCGAAGGGTATGCGATTCTGCAGCCACGCGCTTCGATCAGCCTGACCAGTGCAGGTCAGTCACGCTTTACGAAACTGTTCGCAGGCGAATCAGGCATCGATCCCTACACGCGCGAGGTTTCGGATGTCTACCAGGATGTTTTCGGCGAGGGATCGTTTATCGGCAAGGGCATCTACGATGTGGACGCGTTTCGTCAGGCCGTCGACGGACGCTTTCCGGAGAATCTCATTCTCAGTCACGATCTGCTGGAAAGCGGCTATGCGCGCTCGGCACTGGTGACCGATGTCGACCTCATTGAAGAGCATCCGGCCAGTTACACCATGGAGGCCAGCCGGCGACACCGGTGGATACGCGGCGACTGGCAGCTTGCCGGCTGGCTGCTGCCGCGTGTACCCGGGCCGCCCGGATCGTCAGGCTCAAATGGATCCAGGCCAATGCGGCAACCGAACCCGCTCTCGGTCTTGTCGGTATGGAAAATTTTCGACAATCTTCGGCGCAGCCTGGTGCCACCGTCGCTGTTTGCCTTGCTGGCAGGGGGCTGGTTGTTTGGTCCGGGGCCGGCGTGGTTCTGGACGCTGCTGGTCTCGGCTGTGGTGTTCCTGCCCACTTTGACGGGAGCCGCGATCGAGCTCATTCGCAAGCCGGAAGACCGTGACTGGCTGGTGCACCTGGTACTGACAGGCAAATCCGCGGGCCGCCCGGTCATGCTTGCATTGCTGACCCTGGTCCTGTTGCCATACGACGCGCTGATTTGCCTGGACGCGATCCTGCGCTCGGGTGTGCGGATGCTGTTCACTCGACGCGGATTATTGCTATGGCAACTCCGCTCCTATGTAAATCGCAACGCGCGCCGTACGCTGGCCGGCTTTTACAGGGAGATGTGGAGCGCGCCCGTTCTGGCGGTGGTGCTGGCCTTTGCACTGTGGCATACCCGCTCGACAGAGGTGTTCGTCTGGGCACCCGTACTGATGCTCTGGCTGGTGTCGCCCGTCGTCGGTTGGTGGATCAGCAAGCCGCTTTTGTCCCCCGCACCGAACCTGAGCGTTGAGCAACGGGTATTCCTGCGGGCGTCTGCCCGGCGCACGTGGCGCTACTTCGCGGACTTCGTCGGTCCGAAGGACAACTGGCTGCCGCCAGATAACTTCCAGGAATATCCGGCACCGGTCATCGCCTCGCGTACCTCGCCTACGAATATGGGCATGGCGCTGCTGGCGAATCTGGCAGCTTACGATTTCGGTTACATTTCTGCCGGAGAATTCCTGCGGCTTTCCGGGAACACACTGGCTACGATGGAAAAACTGGAGCGCTACCGCGGCCATTTTTACAACTGGTATGACACGCGCACGTTGCAACCGCTGCGCCCGCAATACGTCTCTTCGGTGGATAGCGGCAACCTGGCGGGCAGCCTGCTCACCCTGCAAGCGGGACTGGTCGAATTGAAAGATCAGCCGGTGCTGTCAACAAACGCGTTTCAGGGGCTGCAGGATACCTTGCAGGTACTTGCCGAACACCTGCCCTCGTCATTGGTCCCGGATCTTGCAAAAAAAATACGGTTTCTGCAGGAGACACTGCATCAGCTTACGCTGGACGGTCAGCCGCGGACACTGGCTGCCGCCGATAGCATTCTGGACGAGATTCACCGTACCGGCGGGGGACTGGTTGCATGGCTGCCAGTGGATATTGATATCGATGGTGAATTGTATTACTGGGCGCAGGCATTCGACCGGCAATCACGCGTATTGCGCGATGACCTTGGATTTCTGGTGCCGGAACCACGAAACTTCAGCAACATCCCGACCCTGGCGGAACTGGCCAGAGCACGCACAGTTGGCACTGAATCGCCGTCCTCAGCCGGCGCAGACGCGGCGGCAGTGCCCCGTTATCAAGGCGCGGTGGAGTGGATCAGGATCATCGACGATCTGGTGGATCGCTGCCGCGAGCTGGCGGTGATGGATTTTGACTTTCTCTATGATTCATCGCGCGGTCTGTTGACCATAGGTTACGACGTGGGCGAACGCCGCCGCGATCCGTCCTGCTATGACCTGCTGGCATCCGAGGCGCGCCTGGCCAGTTTCCTGCTTATCGCGCAGGGACAGGTGCCGCAGAAGCACTGGTTCGCACTCGGTCGCCTGCTGACGAGTCATGGCGGTGACGTGAGCCTGATTTCGTGGAGTGGTTCGATGTTCGAGTACCTCATGCCACGGCTGATCATGCCAAGTTACGAGAACACCTTGCTGGAGCAGGCCTGCAAGGCTGCAGTGTCGCGCCAGATCGAATACGGCCGGCAACGTGCTGTGCCCTGGGGCATTTCCGAGTCCTGCTATAACGCCACCGATATGCACCAGGTCTATCAATATCGGGCATTCGGCGTGCCCGGTCTGGGCCTCAAGCGCGGGCTGGGAGACGACCTGGTCATCGCGCCTTACGCGAGCGCACTGGCGCTGACGGTGATGCCGCTGGAAGCGTGTCGCAACCTGCAGACGCTGGCCGCGAATGGTTTCCTCGGCGACTATGGGTTCTACGAGGCGGTCGATTACACGCCATCGCGTGTGCCGCGGGGCAAGGATCACACCATCGTGCGTACTTTCATGGCGCATCATCAAGGCATGAGCCTGTTGGCCTTTGAGCAGGTATTGCTCAACCAGCCGATGCAGCGCCGATTCATGTCTGACCCCCTCGCGCAGGCAACGGAATTGTTGCTGCAGGAACGTATACCGAAGCAGGGCGCTACATTGCATCCACACGCAGCAGAGGTAAGTGCCGCCGCGCGCGCTCCCACTGCCGAGGCAGGTGCGATCATGCGCGTGTTTACCGACCCGAACACGCCGATACCTGAAGTACACCTGTTGTCCAACGGCCGGTATCACGTCATGGCGACCCATGCGGGTGGCGGTTACAGCCGCTGGCACGACATGGCTGTCACCCGTTGGCGCGAAGATGCCACGTGTGATTGCTGGGGCACATTTATCTACGTGCGCGACAACGACACGGGGCGTTACTGGTCAACCGCGTATCAGCCGACCCTGCGCAAGGCCGACCACTACGAAGCAATCTTCGTGCAGGCGCGCGCTGAATACCGGCGGCGCGACATGGCGATCGAAACGCACACCGAGATCAGCGTTTCACCCGAAGACGACGTCGAGATACGCCGCGTCACGCTCACCAACCAGTCGTCGCGTACCCGTCATATCGAGGTGACAAGTTACGCAGAGGTCGTGCTGGCGCCGCTGAACGCCGACCTGGCCCACCGCTCATTCAGCAACCTGTTTGTGCAAACCGAAATACTGCCCGACCGGCAGGCGATCCTCTGCACCCGGCGTCGCCGCATACCGGGGGAGCAGGTGCCGTGGATGTTTCACCTGCTGGCAGCGCCGGGCACGGTTGCCGACAAACTGTCTTACGAGACCGACCGCGCCAAATTCATCGGACGGAATCGAACGGTGGCCAACCCGGTGGTGCTGGACAGCCGTTCCAGCCCGTCGATGTTGTCGAACACGGAAGGTTCGGTGCTCGATCCCATCGTGGCGATTCGCCGCACCATCACCTTGTCACCTGACGAATCGGCGACCGTACAGATTATTTCCGGTGTCGCGAACACGCGCGAGGCTGCGTTGG
>JBATJF010000213.1:0-14572 GCA_049668345.1 Gammaproteobacteria bacterium | reverse complement strand
AACGGATGAAGCTAACCAGTACTAATTGCCCGTGAGGCTTGACCATATAACACCCAAGCAGTCTGGTGTTCTGAGTGGTTACAGGCAACATACTCGCCTTTACAACTTTTCGATTCGGGGACAGTTTACTTAATTATTTAACGATCATTTGCATGACATATGCTTGGTGAATAATTAAGTAAACTGTCCCCGGAAAAACCAGTTTGCCTGGCGGCACTAGCAAGTGGGAACCACCCGATCCCATCCCGAACTCGGAAGTGAAACTGCTTAGCGCCGATGATAGTGTGGGGTTTCCCCATGTGAAAGTAGGTCACTGCCAGGCTTTTAATACAGACCCCTGTAGTCTCTGATTGCAGGGGTTTTTTTATGGCTGCGTGTCAATCGCGGCATTGACTGCTGAATTAAATGTCACTCACGGCGTGGGCCATGCCGGCGTTGGACCGATCCCGGGCACACTTTATCCCTATCAATCAACTGCCAGGCTATATTCAACACCCTGCAGCCATGGGGCGGGTGTTATATTGACTGCCTTGAGCGGATGATGTGCCATGCCGGGTTGCCGGTGTGTCTTGCTGCGCGCTTGTTGACGATGCTGCCGGTTCTTGTATCTTTCCCTGATGGACTCATATTGATTGCTATAGTTAATAGTGCAATGTCATCGAATCTTCAGGAGATTGTTTATGCCGACCTATGACTACCGGTGTTCAGCCAGCGGCCGTGTTGTTGAAGTGAAGCACCGCATGAGTGAATCAGCCGCCACATGGGGTGAGCTGTGCAGGCTGGCTGGTATCGATCCGGGAAAAACGCCGCTGGATACAGCGGTTGAGAAAATGATTACCGGCAGCCAGGTGGTGCGCAGCTCGAGCCTCGGCGATGCGGCAGCGCGGCCATGCAGCAGCGGACCGTGTTGCGGTGGCGGCATGTGCGGTATTGAATAAGCGCGTCATTGATGCATCCCGGCATCCGCGGCCGTCAGGTGTGCTTTCAGGCGGGGTTTGGCGTTATGCTTGCCGCTGGCAGCAGTCGATCATGACAATGGGGTTTCAGGTTGGTTGATGACACTAAATCTCCTGAGCGAGTCGTCGAGATAGAATATTCCATATCGACACCCGAAGGGCATGCCCAGCGCTATTCCATCAAGCTGGACAATCATTCGGCCCGCCTGCTGAATCAGCCGCCACCTCATCCCCCCGCCTGGACCCGGCTGGAAGTGTGTCAATGCAGCAATTGTCCGCTGGATGTCGCCACGCATCCCCACTGCCCGCTTGCGGTGCAGGTGGCGCAGGTTGTTGATGACTGGGCCACGGTATTCTCGTTCCAGAATGTGGATTACACGGTCAGGACAGAAGAGAGGCAATTTTCCGGCACAACCGAGGTCAAAAAGATCCTCGGTTCGCTGCTGGGTTTGATAATGGCGACCAGCGATTGTCCGCGCATGTTGTTCCTCAGGCCGCTGGCACGCTTCCATTTGCCACTCGCCAGTCCGGAGGAGACCGCGTTCCGGGCCCTGTCTGCGTACCTGCTTGAACAGTATTTTGTTGCGCCTGACAAGGTGACGACGGCTACATTTGACGGTTTTATCAAGCGCTATACCGAGATACAGACGGTCAATGAGGGGCTTGGCGCGCGCATGCAGGAGGCAAGCCAGGAGGATGCCGTTATCGCCGCGGTGCTGGGGCTCGATCTGCTGGCGCACCGGGTACCGTTCTTTGCCCGTGAAACGGTGGAAACCCTGCGACCGCTGTTTGCGTTCCCGACCGGTGACAACACCTGATCAGGACCCGCATGGAATTCTGCCGCGTTTGGTATGTCCTCTGACAGGCCCTGTTACTTGCCCGCTTTCAGTCGTTCCAGTGATTCTTCCGCAATCTCCCTGATGCCGGCATCCTCATCTTCAAGCAATGGCGTGATATAGGGTATTGCGGCACTGCTGCCCGATAGCGCCAGGTAATGACAGGCATCACCGCGCACGCTGGCCTCGGCATGGCCTGCCAGCTCGCCCAGCTGGTCGACGATGGCCTGCAGCCGGGCGCTGTTTTCGAGTGATTCCATGATGACGCTGATACCGATACGCGTATTGAGTTGCGTGTCCGGGTCGGCCAGCAGCAGCAACAGGGCGTGCAGGGTACCGGGGTTGTCACGCACCAGCGCCATGCCCTTGTCGATGTTCCCGCCGGACAGCAGTTCGTCAAGGTAGCCGGCCATGCCTGCCTCGGTGCCGGCCTTTTCCGCCCAGCTGCGTAATTCCTGTTCCGAACGCAGGCCGGCCAGTTCGAAAGGGCCGATGCGTACCCAGGGCACGGAGCGCACGCCGAGTTCGGCGGCGCGTTCCGGCTGGTCCTCGATGACCACGGTCTCCAGCTTGCCGATCACGCCGTCGGCCTGGAGCGCCTGCAGGCCCCGCAGTACCGTCGGACAGTACGGGCAGTGTTTGCCCGTCAGTAACAGTGCGTCCGGGCGTGATGCGGGTTCCTTCATGGACAGTAACCGTGGTGGCCGGATTTACCAGATGCCGCTGAGCAGGGCGATGCCGTGGGCATTGTGCTGCATGGCGGTTTGCTGCAGCTCGCGCCGCATACCGCCGAGCGAGAATACCGGCATGGGCAGGTCCCTGCAAAGCTCGGCAAACACGTCCCAGCCCAGCACGGGCGCCCCCGGGTGGCTGGCGGTCGGCAATACCGGCGACAGCACGGCAAAGTCGGCGCCCAGTCCGGCCGCGTGTTGCAGTTCCTCCCGGTTGTGGCAGGATGCCGCCCACAGGGACACCGCCGGTGGCTGCGTACTGTGCATAAGCTGCGCGGCCTGCAGGTGCACACCGTCCGCACCGGTTTGCCTGGCAAGCTCGGCATCGCCATTCACCAGTACCCGTGCACCGTGGCGGTGGGCCAGACGCACAACGTCTCCTGTAAACGCCGCCAGTTGATGCGGCGCCATGTCGCGCTCGCGTACCTGGATGAGGCGCACGCCGGTCTGCAGCGCGCGCAGCAGGCGTTCCATGAAGCCGGGTACACCGTATTTCGCAGCATGGGTGATGGCATACAGCGACGGCAGCCGCAGCGCCGCCAGGATGGCGTGATTGGCCGGCAATAAGGGGTCGATCGTGACCGCGTGCGGGTCCTGCCAGGACAGGGTTTGTCCCTCGCGGCTGTGCGGTTCGCCCTGCCATAGCGTGACGCGGAACAGGTGCAGGCGTGCCGTGGTATGCGGATAGCGATATTCACGCGTGATCCAGGGCATGCTATCCAGGATCTCTATACCGAGTTCCTCGTGCAGCTCGCGCGCCAGCGCTGACCGTGGATTTTCGTCCACCTCGATCTTGCCGCCCGGAAATTCCCAGTAGCCGGCCATGGGCTTGCCCGCCGGGCGTTCGGCCAGCAGCACGCGACCGGCCGTGTCCTGGATGACGCCGACGGCGACATGCAAGACGGGCCTACTGTCCGTCGCGGTTGGGTGAGTCCGGTTCATGCCGCGTGTTCCGCCGAGGGTACCCTGAGCAGGGACTGTGCCTCGGTCGTGACGAATTCATTGAAGTCCTGTGCGATGGTCGAAAAACGCTTGCCCTGCCGGTGCACGATATACCAGTGCCGCATGATCGGGAACCCTTCGACGTTCAGCGCCACCAGTCGCTTCAGCATCAGCACGACCTCCATGGTGTGAATCGACAGCACGCCCGGCCCCGGCCCGGCCTGTACCGCCTGCTTGATGGCCTCTTTGCTGTTCATCTCCATGGTCTGGCCAAACGCGACACCGCCGTGCTCACTGAAAAAACGCTCACGCGCCGCGCGCGTACCCGAGCCACGCTCGCTCATGATGAAGGTTTCGCCGGCCAGCTCCGCGAGCGGGATGTGCCGGCGCCCGGCCAGCGGGTGGTCCGGCGCAGCCAGCACCAGCAGCGGGTTCCCCGTAAATGGGTATGCCTCCATTTCCGGTATGCCCGTTGGCATGCAGTTGGTCTGCAATCAAACCTGCCCCGGGATTCACATTCAGGACTGTCACGCCTGTGTTGTCGGGATTATGGCCCAGGAAGCCGCTTTTTTGCCAGTTCGTTGCGCCGTGATGTGGCTGGTTGCGTGCTTGTGGCGTTAGCTGTCATTGCAGGCTTCCAGCGTCGCGCCGGACAGGGTGACGGTCATCGAGCGCTGCCAGGGCAGGACTGATCCAGAAACCGCAGACGAGAGCCTGGGCGCGTACAGATCCGTGGCATCACGTATCCGCCACCTGGTCGATGCGATGCGGCACCGGGGCATCGCGGGCCGTTGTCGTTACGGGAAGAGGTGCTGGACACGACCACGGTAATGCCTGCGTGATCAATGGCCAGCGCCGCGTCGTGCCGGATAACGCATGAAAAGACAGGCGATATCAGGCAGGATATGACAGGCTGAGAGGGGCTGCCGGGCATGCTCAACTGACGCGTGAGACTGCCGGCCTGCTGGGCGATCGATTTCATCGGTGCACAACTTTCCGTGAACAGTTATGCCACGGATGGCCGGCGTGACGCGGCACGGCGCCTGGTGCGGCTGCGGCCAGCCGGCTATCTGAGTGGTACGATGCGTGCCCCGCCCTGCGGCAGGACGCGGTCACGGTAGCGCCGGTCCATCAGCCTCAGAGCCTCGCGGTAGGCACTGACCATGCGCATCTGCAGTTCCTGTCCGTTGCCGCTGTAGTAGACCACGCGGCAGGGGTAAGGCTGGTCCAGTGCGCCGCGTGTACATCCCGCGTCGAATTTCCAGGCCAGCATGATGAGGCAGCCGCCCTCGTTGTCATGGCAGGCATAGGCCTGGCTGTCCACGAACACGATCTCCTCGCGGGTGATGACCGCCAGGTACTGCATGCTGCGAATGGGGACGAAGGCGCAGTCGAACTCGCTGCGGCCGAGCAGGGTGTGTGACAGGTTGTAGATGTCGGCAGGCAGGGTCCATGCCTGCTCGCCGAGGGCATCCGGCAGGAAGAAGGTTTCTGTGACCCGGTTGTCCAAGACGTCCTCCGCAGGAACCCTTGCTGCGGTCCCGCTGCGGTGTCTGGCAGGCCGTTACGGACAAACATAGGCAATCCGGTGCCGGAGTGCAACTCCAGGCGCCGGCCGGTCGATCAGGGTACCAGGTGCTGGTGGGTAATGCCCTGCCTCCAGTGGATGCGGTGGTCGATGGCGGGGCTGGTGTAGATGGTGCCGTCCTCGGTGATCAGCAGCAGGGCATGGACCCCCATGCGATCGGCCACGGTCTTCCAGTCCCCGGTGCCTGCGATCATGAAGGCCGTCGCGGCGGCGCTGGCGACCACGGCACTGTCGGCTACCACCGTAACCGAGCGGATCCCGCTCACCGGTTGACCGTTGCGCGGATCGACGATGCGCCGGTAGACAAGGTCTTGCCGTCCGAGGGAAGTGTCCAGCGCGCGCACGGTGACCACGCTTTCATTGTCTGCGGTCTCGATCGATCCGATCCGGTGCTTGCCGGTGGCGTCGGGGATGCCGACCCACCAGGCATGGTCGCCGCGCGTGCCGGAGGCATGCACGGTGCCACCTACATCGATCATTGCGTTCACCGCGCCCATCTCGCGCAGGCTGCGGACGGCCAGGTCCAGCGCCAGGCCGCGGATGATATCACCGAACTCGAGTTTTACCAGGCGGTTGCGACTGCTCATGCGGTTGCCGCGCACCACGACGTCCTCCATTACAGGGGGACGCCGCAGCAACTCTGCCGTCTTCTCGTCGACCATTGCCTGGACCTCGTCGGGGTAGGGTGACGGGGTGTCGCACACGTCACGGTCGCAGTGGAACTCCCAGAGCGCGATCAGCTCGCCGGCAGCGGGATTTAACAGGCCGTCCGAGGCCTGCGACAGCTGCCGGGACCACTCCACCAGTTCGATCATCTCGTCGCTGACGGCGATGGTGCGGCCGTTGGCCAGCGCCTCGTTGACACGCTGCAGTTCGCCGCCGCTGCCGAAGGTGTAGCCGATGTGGTCGAGCGAGGTGAGCGCCTGCTCGGCGCTGCGGGTGGCCTGCTCGGCCTGTTCCGGCGACAGGCCCGCGATGCTGACCTGCGCGAAGGTGCCCAGCACCTTCAGCTGCGATTCGTGCACGTCCGCCGTGCGGCTGCAGCCCGCCACGGTCAGGAGCAATGCGGCGGCGACGAGCAGGACGGGAAGGAGTCGTTGTGTCATGGTTTGCTCCAGCGGTACTGTTTCGCGGGACCGGCTGTCCCTCAGAAGTAGGCGGCGTTGACCCACATGTGGGTCGCGATGCTGGCTGCGTAGCCCAGCGCGATCATGGGGGTCCAGCGCAGGTGGCCGAAGAAGGTGTACCTGCTGCGTGCCTGACCCATCAGTGCCACGCCGGCCGCGGAACCGATCGACAGCAGGCTGCCGCCGACGCCCGCCGTCAGCGTGACCAGCAGCCACTGCCCGGTCGACATGTCCGGGTTCATAGTCAGCACGGCGAACATGACGGGGATATTGTCCACGATGGAGGACAGGATGCCGACGCCGATGTTGGCCGCGCTGGCGCCCCATTGTGTGTACATGACATCCGAGGCCATGGCGAGATAACCGAGGAAGCCCAGGCCACCGACACACATGACCACGCCATAGAAGAACAGCAGGGTGTCCCCTCGGCGCGGGCGATCTTGTTGAACACATCGAAGGGGGCGATGTCGCCGAGCTTGCCGGCATGGTCGCGCTCGAGTTCGCTGATCTGAAGCATTCTCTTTTCCGCGTGCTTGAGCAGGTAGCCAAACAGCTGCAGATAGCCCAGTCCGGTCAGCATGCCCATCACCGGCGGCAGCTCGAGGAAGTTATGGAAGGAGACCGCCGTGGCAATGGTCAGCAGGAACAGCACTATGATGGTTTTCGCGCCCGGTTTCATGGATACCTGTTCGCTGTTGCCTGCCGGCCGCCCCGCGGGTATCGCGAAATGCATAATGGAGGCGGGCACTACGAAGTTCACCAGCGACGGCACGAACAGGGCGAAGAAAGTCCAGAAATCCACCATGCCCTTCTGCCATACCATCAGGGTGGTGATGTCGCCGAACGGGCTGAATGCGCCGCCGGCATTGGCGCCGACCACGATATTGATACAGGCCAGGGTCACGAAGCGCGTGTTGTCACCGCCCACGGCGAGTACCACTGCGCACATCAGCAGAACCGTGGTCAGGTTGTCGGCCACGGGCGAGATGAAGAAGGCGAGGAGACCGGTCAGCCAGAACAGCGCGCGGAAGCCGAAGCCCCGGCGCACCAGCCAGGAACGCAGGGCATCGAAGACGTTGCGCTCGTCCATGGCGTTGATATAGGTCATCGCCACCAGCAGGAACAGCATCAGCTCGGCATATTCAAGCAGGTTGTGGCGTGCGGCCTGTTCGACCAGGTCTGCGTGGCCGGATTGCCCGGCGGCCCAGGCCACCAGCGCCCAGATCAGGCCGGCGGCGATGATGACCGGCTTGGATTTGCGCAAGTGGGTGAATTCCTCGGCGGTCACCAGCAGGTACGCCAGGGCAAAGATGGCCAGCGACAGGTAACCGACCGTGCTGGCGGTCAGGTCGGATGCCCCGGCATGCGTAGCTGCAATGGCGAATACGGTGCCCGGCAGCAGCGCGAGGATGGCCGGCAGCCAGCGCCTGGCGGTGCCGGTGCAACGGTTCTGGTTCATCGTCGTGTTCATTGATGGACTCAGAAAATGATGTTCAGCATGATCAGCATGACGATGAGGAACACCACGGTCATGATGCCGCCTGCGCGCATGAAGTCCGCCACCCGGTAACCGCCAGGCCCCATCAGCAGGGCGTTGACCTGGTGGGTGGGAATCAGGAAGGAATTCGATGTCGCGATAGCCACCGTCAGCGCGAACACCGCCGGGTCGGCACCCGTCTTCAGCGCCAGGTTCACGGCAAGCGGCACCAGCAGCACGGTGGCGCCGACATTCGACATCACCAGCGTGAAGAAGGTGGCCAGCACGGCCAGCGCGGACTGCAATACCCAGATCGGCACCTCGCCCAGCAAGGTCAGTGTCTGCTCGGCGATCCAGGCGGCCGTCCCGGTGTTCTCCACCGCCATGCCCAGCGGGATCAGGCTGGCCAGCAGGAACACGGTCTTCCAGCTGACCGCCTTGTAGGCTTCGTCCATGCTGAGCACGCCGGACAGCACCATGCCGAGTGCGCCGGTCAGCAGCGAGACCGACAGCCGCAGGTCGGAAAACAACACCAGCGACAGTGCGACCAGGAAGAACACCAGGGCATGGCCGACCTTGTTGGGGCGCACCTCCTCGTGCGGATACTCCGTGGTGATGACGACGAAATCGGGATTGGACTCGAGCCGGTGCAGGGCATCCCAGGTGGTATGCACGACCAGGGTATCGCCGGCCTTCAGCGGCAGGTTGCGGATGTCATCTCCCTCGCGCAGGGTCTGGCCATCGCGATGCAGGCCGACCATGGCGATGCCGTAGGTCTTGCGCATCCAGACATCGCGCGCGCTCTTGCCGATCAGCTGCGAGCCGGGGGGAATCACCAGTTCGGCGACACCCGACTTGGTCGGTGCCAGCGATTCGCCGAAGGTCTCCAGGGTCCGGTTGCTCTGGAGTTCGTAATGCTCCACGAATTTTTGCACATCCGAGGGTGAGGCGAGGATGCCCAGCACCATGCCGCCCTCGATGCCCTGGTCGCGCGCCAGTGAGCCCGGACCGATGCGGGTGTCCTTGTCGGTGCGCATGGTGGCGATGATGCGGATGTGCGAGTCGCTTTCGATATCGTCGAACAGCTTGCCGACCAGCGGGCTGCGCGCAGGTACCTTTACCTCGAACAGGGCGTAGTCGATGCCGTAAATATCCTGGAAATAGCTCATCGTGTTGGAGCCGACCGTACTGCTTTCGGTCTGACCGGCCGGCAGCACCAGCCTGCCGAGCAGCACGAAGTAGAGAATGCCCGCGGTGACCAGCGCCAGTCCGATCGGTGTCACGCTGAACAGGCCGAACGTGCTCATCTTCTGCCCCGGTGGCAGCGCCTGGTTGGAAGTCAGGATCAGGTCATTGAGCAGGATCAGCGGACTGGAGCCGACCATGGTCACGGTGCCGCCGAGGATGGCGCAGAAACCCATCGGCATCAGCAGCCGCGACAGCGGCAGCCCGGAACGTGCCGAGATACGGCTGACCACGGGCAGGAACAACGCAGCGGCGCCGACGTTCTGCATGAAACTGGAGATGATGGCAACCGTGCCCGAGATGAACGGGATGATGCGTCCCTCGGTGCGTCCGCCGTGCCTGAGTATGAAACCCGCCACCGAACTCATCACGCCCGTCTTGTCCAGCCCCTTGCCGATGATCATGACGGCGATGATCGATATCACGGCATTACTGGCAAAGCCGTCGAACAGGTGCTGGGTCGACACGAACGGGTGATCGAGACCGAACAGCAGCGGGCCGGCGAATGACATCAGTCCGAGCAGGACCATGATGCAGACGGCGGCAACATCGACCTCGACGATCTCGAACACGAACAGGTAGATCGTCAGCAGCAGGATGCCGGATACCCAGGCGATCTCGGGCGTGGGGACCATGCCGCTGAGCTTGAAACCGGCGGCGAGGAAAAGAATCGCGCCGATGAGACGCGTGATGAGGATGCTCTTCGCAGTTGTGTTCAAGGCTACTCTGGTCGTGTCAGTTCAGGCGCCGTTGCGCCCGGTGAATCAGTGAGACAGCATGGTCCGGACAGCTGCCTGTGGTTGGGCCGGCAAGCGTCGGGGCAATGCTGTCCTCTCATCCCGGTCGAGTGGCGGGCGGATCGTGCATCGTCCGCGTCAGGATGGAATTCGGGTCTTCCCTTGCGGCGCGGTGATCCGCGCAGGTTCCGGTCATGCCGGTGCCTGGTTACCGGCGGGTGGTCCGCGGTTGAGGGTGAGCGTTTCAGCCTCTTTGCGGGGAGATGCAGCGTCGACACCAGCCATGCGTTGGTCGTCTTGCAGGGTCGGTCGGTTGCCGTGGGCCTGTGTACCTTTGTCCTGGCTGTCGTCGTCGCCCGGTTCCATGAACACAGGTTTTACATCCGGTTCGCAGCCGAACAACGGGGAATCTTCCCCTGCCGAGGAAATGTCGTTGACGACATACAGCACGACTGCGACGAGCAGCGGGAGCCACAGTCTGTGCGCGGTTGTCGTGCAGTGCGTGGACATACGGTGCTCGGAAGAAGGGGCGGCTCGTCGACGTTCAAATAACCTGCACACGTTAGCAAGTTGCGACCGCGCAGTCAAAATCCTGGACGATACGGTGGTATGAGGTTCCGTCGCCCGGTATTGCAGCCATCCATGTCGGATTGCATTGCGGCAGGGTCCCGGCGTATTTGCTCCCGGCATGCCGTTGTCGTCCGGACGAGGACTGGACGGTCCTGGAGCACAGCCAGTCACATCGGCAGCGGGTGTCCAGTGCCTTCTCCCGGTGTATACGGGTGACAGGGCTGACGGGGATCCCGGCCGATCACGGCGGCAATGCCCGCCCGGCCCCGGGGCGGAGCTGTCTCATTTGCACTCCGCGCCGGCCCGCCGTTGTGCTGCCGCGCAGGAACCAGAGTTCAAGCGGGAGGCGCCGCGACGAATGACTGCAAGCCGTGATCTTTTTACAGCCTGCAGCAGGCGCAGGTCGTCGGTGAACAGTGCATGGTCCTATGCAATACGCGCAGCACCGGCCCGGCAACGGCATGCGGAGCGCCGCCACCCGCTACCGTCAGCCCGAAGCAACCCACGATCGAGTGCGGATGCAGGGCAGTCGTCTGTAAGCGTCTCGCGATCGCTGCGGCCGAATGCCGCTCAGGCCGGTGCGCCCGGGCGATTCGCCTTGCCTGGTACGACAGCAGGCGAACCTTTACAATGCCTTGGTGTTGTTCGCCCCGGATGGACTGGCCGGAGGTTCATGAATCACTGGCGCCAGACCAGATCCCTCCGCGCCAACCTATAGATAATTATCTATCTATAAACAAGAAACAATTTATTTGTTTCTAAGTGTCGACTGTCCTAACCTTTTCTGACTTTTGACCTCACTGTAAGCCTGTTCACCAGGAACGCGCGGGATTTCGGCGCGGGCCATGCTGCGGCATGTTCCGGGAGCATAGGGACTCAAGGAACAGGGTATTCAATGCGAAGCGAAGTCACTGTTAAGCTCAGAACCTATGTGTACATTGATTCACTGCAGCCGCAGCTTGCAGAGTACATGGCCTCGGTTTCACAGGGGTTTCCGCCGGTTCCCGGTGATGCCTGCCTCTGGATGGAGGTCTCCCCGGGCATGGCAATCCACATGTTCACCGACATCGCGCTCAAGGCGACCCGTGTCAGCCTCACACAGCAGGTGGTCGAGCGTAACTTCGGTTCCATGGTTATCAATCACCGCGACCAGAGCGACGTGCGCGAGGCAGGTCGTATCGTCCTGGCCAACCTGGGTGCCAAGGTGTCCGACCGGCAACAATGCCAGATCGCCTGGCAGGAGATCATCCGCGGCATGACCGCGGATCATTGTGTGCTGATCAACCGCCAGCACCGCGGGGGGTCGATGATCCTGCCGGGCGAGAGCATGTTCATCCTCGAGACCGATCCGGCCGGTTACATCATCTATGCGGCCAATCAGGCCGAGAAGGCCGCCAGTATCACCCTGAACGACGTCCGTGCCGTGGGAGCATACGGTCGCCTGACGCTTTCCGGGCGTGAGGCGGATGTGGAAGAGGCGGCGGCCGCGGCGATCGAGGCCGTCAAGAATCCCCGCGGGACCTGACCATGCATCGACAGGAACTGCTCCGGCTGCTCAACCGCCATGTCACGCGTTTCATGGATGAGGCGGCCTTTGTGGCGCGTGCGCGCGCCTTCGTGGCGGCCCATACAGATGTCTTCGACCGCGAACACCTGCCGGCGCATGTCACCGGCTCGGCCTGGGTGGTCAGCCCGGATTTCAGTCAGGCACTGATCATGCACCACGTCAAGCAGGACCAGTGGTTCCAGCCCGGCGGGCACGCCGACGGCGACGCCGATATCCTGCGCGTGGCGCTGCGCGAGACCGCCGAGGAGACGGGGATCGATCCTGAGCATGTGCGGCTGCTGACCGAGGATGTATTCGACGTCGATCTCCACGTCATTCCTGCCAGCGAGCACGGGCCCCGGCACGAACACATCGACATACGGTTCCTCGTCCAGATCGACAACCGGCTGCCGGTACCCGGCAACGACGAGTCGCATCAGGTCCTGTGGGTCGATCTGCGCGAGGTCTCGGCCTACAACAACAACCGTTCTACCTGGCGTATGGTGGAGAAGACGCGCCGGCTGCGCAGCGCCCTCATGCACGGTGAGCCGGTCGACAGCAAGAACTTCTGGGCGGCGCGGCGTGCCGAGGGGGTTATGTGACGGCAGCGCCAGAAGAACGTTACAATCCGGCCGGCAGGCAGCCGGCGGGTGGATTTTCGCATAGATTATTATCTATGTATTTTCAATAAAATATCGATTTGAATAGATTAGGCCGTTTGTCCTATGCTCTCGACTGGCCTCATCACAGCATCCAATCATTCACCAGACAGTCAACGACACAGGAGACGACAATGGCAGAAACATCCTATAAAGCGGGTGTCAAGGAATACCGCGAAAAATACTGGACGCCGGACTATGTGCCGCTCGACACCGACCTGCTGGCCTGTTTCAAGTGTACGGGGCAGTCGGGTGTGCCGCGTGAGGAAGTGGCCGCTGCCGTGGCCGCGGAAAGTTCGACCGGCACCTGGAGTACAGTGTGGTCCGAGCTGCTGACCGATCTGGAATACTACAAGGGTCGCGCCTACCGCATCGAGGACGTGCCGGGTGACTCCGAATCCTTCTATGCGTTCGTCGCCTACCCGATCGACCTGTTCGAGGAAGGTTCCGTCGTGAACGTGCTGACCTCGTTGGTCGGTAACGTGTTCGGCTTCAAGGCGCTGAAGCACCTGCGTCTCGAGGACATCCGCTTCCCGATTGCCTACATCAAGACCTGCGGTGGTCCGCCCGCCGGCATCCAGGTCGAGCGCGATCGTCTGAACAAGTATGGCCGTCCGATGCTTGGTGCGACGATCAAGCCCAAGCTGGGCCTGTCGGCCAAGAACTATGGCCGTGCCGTGTACGAGTGCCTCCGTGGCGGTCTGGATATGACCAAGGACGACGAAAACGTGAATTCGCAGCCGTTCATGCGCTGGCGTGACCGCTTCGAGTTCGTCGGTGAAGCCCTCCAGAAGGCCGAGCAGGAGACCGGCGAGCGCAAGGGTCATTACCTGAACGTTACCGCTGCGACCCCGGAAGAGATGTACAAGCGCGCCGAGTTCGCCAAGGAGGTTGGCTCGCCGATCCTGATGCACGACTTCCTGACCGGTGGCTTCACCGCCAATACCGGCCTGGCCAACTGGTGTCGTGAGAACGGCATGCTGCTGCACATCCACCGCGCCATGCACGCCGTGATCGACCGTCATCCGAAGCACGGTATCCACTTCCGCGTGCTGGCCAAGTGTTTGCGACTGTCCGGTGGTGACCACCTGCACACCGGTACGGTGGTCGGCAAACTCGAGGGTGACCGTCAGTCGACCCTGGGTTTCGTGGACCAGCTGCGCGAATCCTTCGTACCGGAAGATCGCTCGCGCGGCGTGTTCTTCGATCAGGACTGGGGCTCGTTGCCGGGCGTCTTCGCGGTTGCATCGGGTGGCATCCACGTCTGGCACATGCCTGCGCTGGTCACGATTTTCGGTGATGATTCCATGTTGCAGTTCGGTGGTGGTACCCAGGGTCACCCATGGGGTAACGCTGCAGGCGCCGCCGCCAACCGCGTCGCACTGGAAGCCAGCGTCAAGGCGCGCAACGAAGGCCGCCAGATCGAGAAGGAGGCCCGTGACATCCTTACCGAGGCCGCGCGCACCAGCCCCGAGCTGGCCATCGCCATGGAGACCTGGAAGGAAATCAAGTTCGAGTTCGAGACTGTTGACAAGCTGGACGTGGCCTGATCGCGCCAGCCGCGGGCGAACCGTTTCGACCTGAAATTTACAAGAGGATAAAACCATGTCAGCTGCTACAGATATCAGTAATTTCGAAACTACCAACACGCTGGAGACCTTCGGTTTCCTGCCCAAGATGGACCAGAACGAGATCCAGGCGCAGATCGCCTACATTCTCGGCAACGGCTGGGCGCCGGCCATCGAGCACGAGCACCCGAGTCGTGCTTTCGACCATTACTGGACCATGTGGAAGCTGCCGTTCTTCGGCGAGCAGGATATCTCCACCGTCCTGTCCGAGCTCGAAGGCTGTCACCGTGCCTTTCCGGACCATCACGTCCGCCTGACCGGGTATGACAACTATTCCCAGACCCAGGGTGCCGCCTTCGTCGTCTTCGAAGGTCGCCGCTGAGGCATCGGTTCCGGCGCCCGTGACTGGCGGGCGCCGGTGACAGGATTAATGTTGATTCAACGGGGTTAACAATGGCACAAACAGCGACAACCCAGAGCACGCGCGAGCTGGTTCTTGCCCGGCGCAGGGCCATGAGCAGCGGCGGCAAGGCCGCACTGCCGTCTGCGGGTAACACGCGAACAACGGCCAGGCCCGCGCAGGCGCAGGC
>JBATJF010000212.1:0-2465 GCA_049668345.1 Gammaproteobacteria bacterium | reverse complement strand
ATGGTCAGGCTTCGTAAACCGGCAGATGCCGGCTGTCGCGCAAGCCCGGAAAGGCCTTGTCCTTCTCCGACAGCAGGTACGTCATGGACGGCCAGGCAATGCCAAGCCCGGGATCGTCCCAGGCAATGCCGTATTCGTCGGCCGGGTCGTAGAGTTCGGTGCATTTATAGAGAAAATCCACCTGCTCGGTCAGTACGCAGAAGCCGTGCGCAAAGCCGGGGGGCACGTACAGCTGGTACCGGTTGTCCCCGGACAACTCGACACCGACCCACTGGCCAAAGCGCGGCGATCCCTTGCGGATATCGACTGCCACATCGAATACCGCGCCGGACACGACGCGCATCAGCTTGCCTTGCGGGCGCTTTAGCTGGTAGTGCAGACCGCGCAGCACGCCGGCTACCGAAAGCGAGTGGTTGTCCTGCCTGAACAGGTCCGGCAGACCGGCGGCACGGTATTTCGCCGCATGAAAGGTTTCCATGAAGAACCCGCGCGCGTCGCTGAAGACATCCGGCTCGACGAGCAGTACCTCGGGGTGTCCGGTCGGGGTAACCTTCATGGAGTCGGCAATTATTCCCTGAGGAGTTCGAGGAGGTATTCCCCGTAACTGTTCACGGCCAGCGGCCCGGCGAGCGTTTCCAGCCCGGCGGCCGTGATATAGCCCATGCGGTAGGCGACTTCCTCGATGCACGCGACCTTGAGTCCCTGGCGCTGCTCGATCGCCTCGATATAGGTGGCGGCCTGCAGCAGCGACTCGTGCGTACCGGTGTCCAGCCATGCCGTACCGCGTCCGAGCAGCTCCACATCGAGCCTGCCCTGCTCCAGGTAGGTCCGGTTCACGTCGGTGATTTCGAGTTCGCCGCGTGCCGACGGGGACAGGCTCCCGGCAATGTCGACGACCTGCGCGTCGTAGAAATACAGACCGGTAACCGCATAGCGCGATTTTGGCTGTGCCGGCTTTTCTTCAATACCCGTCACGCTGCCGTTTGCGCCGAACTCGACGACACCGTAGCGGCCCGGCTCCCGTACCCGGTAGGCGAACACGGTCGCGCCCTGTTGCAGGGTCGCCACCCGCTGCAGCGTTTTAGCCAGGCCGTGGCCATAGAAAATATTATCGCCGAGGATCAGGCAGACCGGCCCGCCGGCGATGAATTCGCGCCCGATCAGGAACGCCTCGGCCAGACCGCCCGGGCTGGCCTGTTCGGCATAGTGGAATTCGAGCCCGAGCTGGCTGCCGTCACCCAGTAATTGCCGGAAGTTCGGCAAGTCCTGCGGTGTGGAGATGATCAGGATTTCACGGATGCCGGCCAGCATCAGCGTGGACAGCGGGTAATAGATCAGCGGCTTGTCATAGACCGGCATGAGCTGCTTGCTGACCACCCGGGTCAACGGATACAGGCGCGAGCCGCTGCCGCCGGCGAGGATGATTCCTTTCATCACCTGTTACCCGTCACCGTGTTCCGCTCAGGGCTTGCCGGGCATGACGAACCCGCCCGGCAACGAGGAACCGGCGCCGAAGAAGAACTTTTCCATTTCCTTTTCCAGGAACTTGCGCGCTTCCGGATCGACGGGCGAAATGCGGTGCTCGTTGATCAGGATGGTCTGCTGGCGCAGCCACTGCTGCCAGGCCTCTTTCGACACATTGTCGAAGATGCGCTGCCCGAGTTCGCCCGGATAGGGCGGCCGGTCCAGCCCTTCGGCTTCCTTACCCAGTTTTACGCATTGCACGGTTCTTGCCATTGCCTGCTCTCTCGTGTTGTCGGTTGAGGTATTGCGCGACCAGCCTGCCCACCGGCGCGGCCAGGCCACGTTCGTCCGCCTGCCCCGGTTTATACCAGACCCGCAGGCCATCATCCATGACCCGCCCGGCCGACGCGCCGAGCTGCGCCAGCACCGGCATGATATCGAGGTGGAAATGACTGAAGGTATGCCGCAGCACCGGCCACCGTTCGATTCGCGCCGCCGGCAGGCCCAGCTGCTGCTCGCACCAGCGGCCGATGTCGGTCTCCGCTGCCAGCTCCGGAAAGCTCCACAGCCCGCCCCAGATGCCGGACGGCGGGCGCCGCTCCAGCAGCAGTTCGTTGTCCTGGTTGCCGAGCAGCAACATAATGACCGGTCGCACCGGCAGGGTCCGGGCGGGACGCGGTGACGGATAGTCGGCCTGGCGTCCGGACCGGCAGGCCGCGCAACCGGCACGTACCGGGCATTGCATGCAGTCCGGCCTGCCGCGCGTGCATAGCGTCGCGCCGAGATCCATGATGGCCTGCGTGTAATGCGCCACGCGTGCCTGCGGCGTGTACCGCTCGGCAAGCGCCCACAGTTGTTTCTGCACCGCAGCCTGCCCCGGCCAGCCGTCGACGGCATGAAAGCGCGCCAGCACGCGCTTGACGTTGCCGTCGAGCAGGGGGTGGCGCTGCGCGCAGGCCAGCGCGAGAATCGCCCCGGCGGTGGAACGGCCCACGCCCGGC
>JBATJF010000211.1:0-6731 GCA_049668345.1 Gammaproteobacteria bacterium | reverse complement strand
CTGCACCGCTGCCGGTGCGAAAAACGCACCCTACGCCCGGGCATTGTTTTTCCGTGTAATTCCGTATGGTTCCGTGGCCATTTTTTGTGGGGTGCACTCCCTGCACCGCTGCCGGTGCGTAAAACGCACCCTACGTCCGGGCATTGTTTTTCGGTGTGATTCCGTGCGGTTCCGTGGCCATTTTTTGTGGGGTGCACTCCCTGCACCGCTGCCGGTGCGTAAAACGCACCCTACGTCCTTGACGCGTCATGCATTTGGTTCTTCCGTGGATTCCGTGGCTATTCTCAGTCTCACATGTCACGTTTCACGCAGAGCCCGGCCCCGGTACGATTTTACCGCGGCCATTCAGGTTCGCGCGTTCCCGCACCCCTGTACCCGTCAATAACGCCCGCCGGTCTTGGTGATGTAGTTAGCCAGTTGCTGCGATTCCGCGTCCATGCGCATCAGGTTGGCATGCGTCTGCCGGAACAGACCGCGCATGACCTTGTAGACGATGCGCGGATGTGTCTCCAGTAACGCTTCGAAATCGCCCTGTTCCAGCGTGAGCACCGTTGCGTTACCCACGGCGCGCAACGTCGCCTGGCGCGGCGCCACTTCCACGAACGCCCGTGTGCCCGCGCACTCGCCCACTTTCAGGGTATAGAGCGTCACATCCTTGCCGGCGACCTTGCTGTTGACTGTGACCTTGCCCGCGGTGAGGATGAACAGCGTGTTGCCGGTATCGCCCTCCTTCGCCAGGTCCTCGCCGTCATGCAGCTGCCGTCTGCCCATCAAGCCCAGCAGGACCGTGCACTCATCCTCATCGAGATCCTTGCCGAGCAGGGAATTTACCAGGATGTTACTTTCAGTACTCTGCGTCACAACGCTAGCCTCCAGAACGTAAACCGAACCGATGCGCGCAGTATACGCCGCGATCCGTTCGCTGCGCCATGGACCGGCATGTTCATCATGACCGGCAGGGCGTAGCCGGCTGTTCGAACAGTAAAAAAACCGGCACCGCGGCGTGCACCGGCCGCTCCCTGCATCACCTGTCGCCGCGTTGTCCTATACTGTCACGAGGCGGCGCGCATGGCCCGTCGCTCCCTCACCCATCCGGGCGCTTGCATGACATGAACCTTGCGCGGCATTCAATTACGGTCCTGTGGCTGACGCTGTTGATCCTGTGCGGCCAGGCCAGTGCGGCCGACACGCTCGACGCCCTGCTCGAGAAGGTTGCCGCGGCCTATGGCGGCCGGGAAGTCCTGTCCGCATCGACGGCCTTTGAACAGTTCGGCACAGCCGCTTCCGCCATGCGCCAGCGGCCCGGACGGGTGCACCGCGCCTTCCAGTACCCCGACCGGCTGCGCGTCGATATCCGCTACAGCGAGAATGACAACGAACTGCGCATACTGGCCGGCGCTACGGCCTGGCAACAGGGCACACCGGTTTCGGGCGGCCGGTATGCCGCGTTGCTGCTGCAGGCCGCCCGCCTCGGCCTGCCCAGTAGCCTGCTCGATCACCGGGACAAGCTGCGCGATGCGGGCGTCATCACCGCCCGCAGCGGCGATACGCTGCGCGCCCTGGAACTCCCGTTTCACGGCAACCTGCGCCTGGTTGCCGGGATCGACCCCGCAACGGGCCGGATCCTGGAATCACACGGTACCATATCGATGGGACAGGAACGCGGCATGGAGTTCGCCACTGTGTATGACGATTTCCGCAAGGTCGGGGACCGGCTGTTTGCGTTCAGCGAGACGCACTACGCCATGGGCAACGCCATGGGGCATACCACCCTCGAGCGCATCGAGGTTACCGGCCAACTCCCCGACGAGCTGTTCGACGGCTCGCAACCCGACAAGCCCGGACCGGACCAGCACATGGCCCTTGGCCAGTGACAGCGTGACGTAGTCCACCACTGCAGGCGTAGCCATGCAGACAGAAGTACGTTGTTTTTTTCGTAAAAGCAATCTCGCGCAAAGACGCAAGGCACGCAGAGGAAACCGGACAGGATGTGTAGCTCAACCAGAGCTGCAGGGTCGAATTCCTTCGACCAGCGTTGTTTCTGTAGGGTCGAATTCATTCGACCATTTACTAACCAGCTGCTGGCCGAATGAATTCGGCCCTGCAACGGTAATCAACCCACTCGATTCGGGGAAGAGCCCATTTTCTTTCGTTGCGCGCCATGGCGGCAATAAACCGCACAATAGAAATCTCTGCGATCTCTTCGCCTTTGCGCGATTATCTTCTGCGAGTAATACTCGTATCCGAAACTACCGGTCAGAACACGCCCGGGATGATGCGCCGGGTGCGCTGCATGTACCCGGCATACGCGGGGAACTGTGTCAGCAGCAGGCGCTCTTCCAGCACCGCCTTGCCTGAAACTGCCGCGATGACCAGCGCCAGGCCGGCAAGGTTCAGCCAGTGGAAATTGTACAGCGCCACACCGAGCATCATGAGGACGAGGCTCAGGTACATGGGATGACGAATGTAGCGATAGGGGCCGGTGGTTATCAGCCGGGCACCCTGTTTCGGCTGCGGATAGATGCGGAAATTCCCCAGCCGGTTGTGCCGGAATGTCGCCATCCCGATTACCAGCCCGAACGCGCAGATCAGCAGCCAGTACGGGCTGCCGTGGCTGGTGTAATCCATCGGAAAACAGGCCGCACCGATACCGGTGAACTGCAACAGGACCAGCAGGTGGGCGATGAGGGGCATAGGTTGATGTTAAACCGTTTTTCCGGACCATCACCGGGATAACCGGCAATACTAGGGGCCGTCTTCTATGACCGTGCAGATGACGGTACGTTCGCTGCGCGGCCCGTCGAACTCGCAAAAAAAGATATTCTGCCAGCGCGACAGGCCGAGCTTGCCTTCGATCAGCGGGATTGTCTCCGATGGCCCGACCAGGCCGGACTTGAGATGGGCATCGCCATTACCATCCTGCCGGTCGTGCAGCCACAGGCCGCGCGGAATGAGCTGTTGCAACAGGTGCACCACATCGGTCTGCACGCTGTCGTCCCAGTTCTCCTGGATCATGAGCGCGGCGGTCGCGCCCTGCGCGTATACGCTCACCAGGCCGTTGCGGACCCCGCTGCGCTGCACTGCAGCCTGGACCTGGCCGGTGATATCCACCAGTTCCTCGCGGCTGCCGGTGTTGATGGAAATGGTTTCGCGCACGTGAGTCTGGATCCCGGACGGCAGCAGGCACTGTCAATTCTCAGGTACCGACGCCGAAATTGCGCAGCGCGGTACGGAAGGAATTGAACGGGCTCATGATCGCGTCACCAAGGAGGATGGCGTAGCCGAACCAGTGAAAGAAGTTCGGCGTCTGGCCGAGCTTGAAATGCAGATAACACAACAGCGTGGTTGCCACCACCACGCCGGTGACTGCGAATAAGGTGTCGGTCAGAAAGGTTGCCGTGCTGATATCGCCGGACTTGAAGAATTCGAGGAACAGCACCAGCACGCCCAGGGCGATGAAGATATAGCCGGCCACGCCGCTCAACTCCAGCTTCATGAAGTACGCCACCAGCAGGTAGGCAATGATCAGAAAGGTCCAGGGAATCTTGTTGAATGCCCTGGTTTTCGAATTCTGTATGGTGATGTTTTCTGACATGACATTCCCCTTTGCTGCGGTGACCGGTAACGTGAATTTACCGCATGCCGTTAATCCGGCACATGCCTGATTATCAATCAAAAACAACCGGCAAACCACCCAAATCATCCGCAGCCCTGTGACCGGCTACGGATACCGCGGCAGCGGCACGCCGTCAGCCGGCCCGGCTACCCCTTCGCCCGCCCTTCGCGCCAGATCGCATAGGGCCGCTCCAGCTGCTGCTTCAGCTGCTGCATACCGAACGCCCGCGCCGCCTCGGCGACCTTCAGGCCCTCGATAAACGCCTGTACCACCGGCAGGCTGTACACGCCATGCTGTGCGCAAAGCGCGGGTGATGCCGCGCAATCGATATACACGCCCTGCATGGCGGGAAAATCGCGTTCCAGCATGGCATCCATCTGCGGCCGCAGGGTCTGACAGATCTGGCACTGCGCACCGCCGAACAGGATGAACACCGCGCCGGCCGCCTTGCTGCGCGCCAGGGCGTCGGCATCGGTCAGGGTTTGCATCATGCCTCGCGGATCCGTTGTGATCGTGCCGGCTGCGGCGTGGCCGGCAACCCTGCACCCATCAAGGGCTTGAGCGTGCTCAGCAAGGATTTGAACAGCAGGCCGTTGCGCGCCTCCTCGGCCGCCAGCAGTGCCTTCATATGCTCGCGCTGGGTGGGCATGGAGAAACAGGCAGGACAGGAATCGGCGATCACCGGCAGGCCGTTGTTGACAGCGAAGTCATGCGTCTGCCGCTCGCGCACGTAGACCAGCGGACGGATGATGCGCAGGTCGCCGTCGTCGTTGACATAGTGCGCCTTCATGGTCTGCAGCCGGCCGCCGTGAAAGGCCGACATGAGAAAACTTTCCGCCAGGTCGTCCAGGTGCTGCGCCAGCGCGATCACGTTAAAACCGTGTTCACGCGCTGTCTGGTACATGAAGCCGCGCTTGAGGCGCGAGCAGAATGCGCAGTAGGAATTCCGGCCCATATGTTCCCTGGCCAGATCCATGACGGGCTTGCGCACATAGTGATATTCCACGCCCAGCCCGGCAAGGTACGGGATCATCGGCGAGGGATCGAAGTCGCCAGCCATGGGATCGACGGTCATCGCGCCCAGCTCGAACGGCAGCGGTGCACGGCGCTGGAAATAGTGCAGGATGTGCAGCAGCGACAGTGAATCCTTGCCGCCGGACAGTCCGAGCAGGATGCGATCACCGGCGCGAATCATGCCGAAATCCGCAATAGCGCGCCCGGTGAGCGATGCCAGTTTTTTCGAGGGTGTAATGAAATCAGCCATTGCAGTTCAATAATGCCAGAAATCGGAACCCTCCGGGATGTTCGCAAAACGGTTATGTATACTATCTCCTGATTTTTTTCATCAGGGAAATGGGAAAACCGGGGCAAATGGATGGAACTTCTAGATGCTAAACTCCTGCAGATTCTCGATTACAGCTTTCTGGATAATGCGCTGAAAAGCTGGCTGGTTGCGCTGACAGTAACCGCCGTGGCGTTGATCGTGCTTTACCTGATCAAGCGCCTCAGCCAGTCGCGCCTGATCGCCTTCGCGAGCCAGACGGAGAACAAGTGGGACGATGCGCTGGCCGGGATGCTGTCGCACACCCGCAGCCTCTTTATCCTCATCGTTGCCCTGTTTTTCGGCTCCCTGTTCCTGACCCTTGCCGATGAGCAGCGGAGGATAATACAGAGCATCGCGGCGATCACCCTGCTGATTCAGGGTGGATTATGGCTCAACGGTCTGCTCGTGTTCTGGTTGCGCCATGACCAGGAACGGCGCAAGCAACACGACCCTGCCAGTGTCGCCACGGTCAATGCCATGGGATACATCGGCCGGCTCATTCTCTGGGCCATTGTCCTGCTGCTGGTGCTGGATAATCTCGGCATCAATGTCACCGCCCTGGTGGCGGGGCTCGGTGTCGGCGGTATTGCCGTTGCGCTTGCGGTACAGAACATCCTGGGTGATCTGTTCGCCTCGCTGTCCATCGTTCTCGACAAGCCTTTCACCATCGGTGATTTTCTCATCATCGACGATCACATGGGCAGCGTGGAAAACATCGGCCTGAAAACCACCCGCATACGCAGCCTGTCGGGCGAGCAGCTGGTATTCTCGAATGCCGACCTCCTCAAGAGCCGCATCAAGAACTACGGCCGCATGTTCGAGCGGCGGGTAGTTTTCAAGATCGGCGTGACCTACCAGACACCGCAGGACAAGCTGCAGCGCATACCGGACATCATCCGTGCAGCGATCGAGGCACAGGAGCCCGTCCGCTTTGACCGTTCCCATTTCCAGTCCTACGGGGATTTCGCGCTGCTGTTCGAGACGGTCTACTATGTCCTCAAGCCGGACTACAACCTGTACATGGATATCCAGCAGGCGATCAACCTGCAGATCCATGCTGTCTTCGAACAGGAAGGCATCGATTTCGCCTACCCCACACAGACACTGATTATAAAGCAACCCGGCCGGCAAGGACCGGCCGTGGCGCATGCCGAGTAACGCCGGCCGTTTCCGGCAACCACACACTAGCGCCCGGCACAGTACCTTTCGACTACTTCTGACAGACCTGCCAGTTGCGCTGGCAATTCATTTCGGAATGTTGTAACAGCCTGTGGTCTGAATCCATCCATGCAAGACCGGGCTGACGCATACATGAAGACTGTTTCTCCGAGGTTACGTTGTGCTTAACCCATGCGTGGATCGCTTTGACCAAACATAGCGGTCACCGGCGGGAATCATGCCGGGATCCGCTATTGTGCGCCCGGTGAGCGATAGCGGTTTTTTCGAGGGTGCAATGAACCCTGTCATGGGTATCGAAGCCTGCCGCGAACCGCCATTACAGGTGACTGGCACCTGCAACAGGTCAGGCGTATGGCTGTACCGCCCTGTATATGGCAATTACCCGGTGAGAAGATGCCGCGCATCGGCAGGTCTGCCGGCCACAATTGTTCACAAATTTTCCTTTTTTCAGGCCGGTATATGTGAAAATATCGTGCAGTGGTCCCTCAGGACCCCCAACGGAGGTGGCTGTGCGCATAGCGGTTCTGGAGGACGATGCAGACCAGGTAGAGCTGCTGCAGTCATGGCTCGGGGAGGCCGGCCATGAATGCCAGGCCTTCGCCTCGGGCAGTG
>JBATJF010000210.1:0-1957 GCA_049668345.1 Gammaproteobacteria bacterium | reverse complement strand
CAGCTGCGCAGCACCGTGCTGTCGGCGCTGTCCTATCCGGGCTTCCTGATCGCGTTCTCGATCTTCGTGGTCATTTTCGTGCTGGTCGCGGTGTTCCCGAAATTTGCCACCATGTTTGCCAGCATTGCAGACAAGCTGCCGGTCACGACCATCGTGCTCATGCACGCGAGTCACATCCTGATCGACTACTGGATGCCTATCCTTGCTGCGGTTCTCGGCACCATTGCCGGTGTTGTCTGGTGGTTGCGGACACCGGCCGGCAGTGCGGCGCTGGACAGTTTCAAGATGCGGGTATTCGGCCTGCGCGATATCTTCATCCAGATCTACCTGATCCAGTCCATGCGTGTGCTGGGCCTGTCACTGGCGAACGGCGTGAGCGTGCCGGACGCCCTGGTCTCCTGCCGCGAGGTGGTCTCGAACAAGGTATTCCAGCGGTTCCTGGTCGGTATCGAGGAACGGGTCCGGGAGGGCGGCGGGTTCGCGGCGGCCTTCCAGCAAGAGGCCTTTATCCCCCCGCTGGTGCGCCAGATGGTGACGACCGGCGAGGAGACCGGCAACCTGCCCCGGGTGCTCAGCCGCGTCGCCGACTACTACGAACGCGAGCTGCAGAAGAAACTCGCCGCCTTCTCGCGCATGGTGGAACCGGTCATGCTGATCGTGATGGGCGCTGTGGTCGGTCTGATCGTCAGCTCGCTGATCCTGCCCATCTTCAAACTGTCGCAGGCGGTGCACTGAAACGTGAATGGTGCGTGGAACGCACTCTGCGGATTATGTCCTAGCCGCGGTGCCATCTGATTGCGTAGGGTGCACTTCGTGCACCGCGCTCGTTGCCCCTGCCGGTGCGTAAAACGCACCCTACGTGTCGCGGTGTATCTGATTGTGTAGGGTGCACTCCGTGCACCATGAATCCCCGCTCTGGCCGTAACGGCTGTCGGTGCGTAAAACGCACCCTACGAATGCTTCAGGATTGGGCTCTTCCCCAAATCGAGTGGGTAGATAAGCGTTGTAGGGCCGAATTCATTCGGCCAACAACCTTGCCATCAGAAGGAATGCGTCTCGTCTAAATTGGTGTGTTACCCACTCAATCAGGGGAAGATCTCAGGATTGACGCCGCTGTCTGCCAATCCCGATCAGAGCGAGAATGCCCGAGCCGAACAGCCAGACGGCTGCGGGTAACGGAACAGCAGATATCTGTACATTGAGGTCGTCAATGGCGATTGCCTGCGGCTCACCGAAGTTTGCATAGCCCGAGCCCGTGGTATTTGCGCCGACTCTCAACTCATCAAACCCTGCTATATCGCTCCAGCCGATCACTGATCCACGCGTAGTATTGAACTGGCCTGATCCGGTCAGGACATTATTGCTGTATGCCTCCCAGATCACACTGGTATCCACTACTCCTAAGAAACCGTGCCCCACACGGAATTCTACCCCGAACATGTCGATTCCATCCGAGGTGGTTATCGTGACGTGACCGTTATTGCCACTCGCGTAGTAATATTTATCTGTTTGCACGGAGCCGGGGCTTGTGTCAGCGAATACATTAAAGCCTATAACTGATGAGCCGGGAGTGTTGATAGTAAGCGTGCCCTCGGAGTATGGGGTAAATGAGATGCCGTTTGTGGTAATCGAATCGAAGTTTGCGCTCCGGTCGATGCTCGACACGGCCGAGCCTGCGCCGATCGAAGAAACAGTCACCGCTTCTGCGACAGCGGTACCCATGGACAAACAAACAAGTAGACCGGCGCGCGCGGTCCACAGGATGCGGGGTGATTTCATGTGCTCTCTCCGTAATCTTGTTTATTATTACCGGCCGTTATTTTTTGTAACCGGGTCTGCGCAGGTTACACCCATCGCCGGGGACCATCAAGCCTGTCCCGGTGCGTGGAATGCACCCTACGGATTGATGCGGCGCTGTCTGATTGGGTAGGGTGCATTCCATGCACCATGATTGCTG
>JBATJF010000209.1:0-8949 GCA_049668345.1 Gammaproteobacteria bacterium | reverse complement strand
ACCATGGTGACAGCGAGAACTGGCACGTGGCGCGGCGCATGCCACGCCAGTACAAACATTTCCCCATCCTGACGCATGTCGATTTCAAGCACGACGAGTACGATCAGCGCACCGTGATGACACTGATTACCGCAGACCGGCCCGGCCTGCTGTCACGCGTCGGCCGCGCCTTCGCCGATTGCAAGGTGCGGCTGTTCAACGCGAAGATCGCCACGCTCGGCGCGCGCGCGGAAGACGTCTATTACATCACCGACCTCGACAACCGGCCGCTCACCGATCAGGCGCAACTCGATTGCCTGGAGCAGGTCATTCACAAGTACCTGGACCAGGAACCGGGCAGCCGGCAATCGGTGTTCCACCTCTAGGCAAACCCGGATCACAGCCACGGATGTACACGCGCTGTACAGAAAGTTCATTTTTCCGAGGGTTCCGTGGCCAGTACCAAGAAAAAATAGCCACGGAATCCACGGAAGAACACGGAAGAACACGGAAATATAATTGCAGGATATTTTATTGCAGGGGCGCATCTCATGGCCGTTCCCGCACATGGCCCAGGCCAGTTTCTCGACCGGTTCCCGGTCTCACCTTCTCCTGGACAATGCGCGATAGATAATGGCCACGGAACCACACGAGACGTGATACGTGATACGTGATACGTGATACGTGATACGTGAAAATAGTATATGGCCACGGAAGCACTCCGAAAAACACGTACAGACCGGTTTGTTTTTCCGTGGATTCCGTGGCTATTTTTTTCTCGTCAATGGCCACGGAACCACACGGAAGGACACGGAAATGAAACCGTAGGGTGCGTTTTACGCACCGGCGCCTTGTTTTTCCGTGTCATTGCGCAGGTTCCGGGATCATCGTCCAGTCCGCTTCCACCAGTTCGATGGCGTTGCCGTCCGGGTCGCGGCAGAACAGCGCGCGGCGCCCGGAACGACTCAGGGTGAAACCGATACCCGCAGCCTGCAATGCCGCGCTGGCCGCATCGAGATCGGCGACGTCGAGCGCCAGGTGATAGTCGCGCCCGCCGTGCCCGTCCCGGGCATCCCGCCCCGCCCCTTCGAGTTCCAGCAGGTGAATCTGCAGGCCCTGCCCCAGCTCCAGCCACGCGCCCGGGAAGGCCAGCGGCGGCCGGTCCGGGCTGAGCGGCAGCCCGAGCACATCACGATAGAACGCCACGGCGCGCGCGGTGTCGCTGACCAGCACGCTGACATGATTGAAGCCCGTGACCCGGATCATGCCGTCTCTCCGGCGTGAATACGTGCAGCCAGCCATGCAGCCAGCACGATCAGGATGCCGCCGATCCACTCGCGTACCAGCACGGTCTCGTCGGTCAGCAGCAGCGAGGAGACCGCACCGACCACCAGTTCGAACAGCAGGATCACCGCCGAACGGTGTACCGGCATGCGCGTCACGCCGTATTGCACGGCGAGCGTCATCACCAGGAAACCGCACAGGCCCAGCGCGACCGCGCCCAGCCAGGCGCCGGCACCGGCCGCTGGCAGTCCGGTCTCGCCGAGTACGATCCATACCACGGCCACCAGCACCACGCCTGCCCAGCTGCAGGCGGATTTCAGCGTCACGTTCACGCCCTGCAGGCGCCGCACATAAACATTGCTCAGGGAGAAACCGAAACCCGAGGACACCGCCAGCCAGTCGGCCGTGTCGCGCGGCCAGGGCACGCCGATCTCCTCGTTCCACAGCATGATCAGCGCACCGATCACCGCCAGCACGAACACCAGCAGGGACTGGCGATCGAGGCGCTCGTCAAGCATGAACCAGCCGAGCACCACCGCCCAGAACGGCGACAGGTAGAACAGCAGCAGCACGCGCACCACGTTGCCCTCCAGAACCGCGAGGATGAAGGCGACGTTGCACCAGCCGGCGGCCAGCCCGAGCATCAGCAGCGCCGGCAGCTGCGCTGCCAGCTGCCGGCGATCGCGCACGAAGATCCACAGGAACGCGAGCAGCACTGCGCCGTAGCTGATCAGTGAACTCCACAGGCCGTCCAGCCCGGCATCCTCCAGCAGGCGCAGCGGGTACCAGACGATGCCCCACAGGCTGGCAGTCAGCAGCAGGCTGAATACCGGCAGCAGGTGATGTTCGGTTCTGGTGCTGTTCATGTCATGTGCAACCTGTCAAATCCCGGTGCAAGCGGGTAAAAAATAACGCCTTGCAGCCGGCTGGCCGTTTAATGCCGCACCGGGAATCCATTATACTGGTGCCTCCCCGGACACCGGACAGACCAGCAGGCGCGCCTGCCCGCCAGGGTGGAGCGCGGCGCCGACAAACCATGAATCCCGATATGGCAAGGTTGCAGCCCTACCCGTTCGAGCGGCTGGCGAAGCTGTTCAGCGGCATCACGCCGCCGGCCGGCCTGCAGGAGATTGCATTGTCGATTGGCGAACCGCGCCATGCTACACCGGGTTTCATCGCGGAAGAAGTCATCACCCACCTGCACGGGCTGTCTAGCTACCCCGTGACGCGCGGTTCGCCCGCCCTGCGCTCGGCTATCGCCGACTGGCTGATGGCACGCTTTGCACTGCCGGCCGGCAGTGTCGATCCCGAGACCATGGTGCTGCCGGTGAACGGCACGCGCGAGGCACTGTTCGCCTTCGCCCAGTGCACCATAGACCGCCGCGATGCGCCGCGGGTACTGATGCCCAACCCGTTTTACCAGATCTACGAAGGCGCCGCGCTGCTGGCCGGGGCCGAACCGTATTTCCTCAACACCACGCGTGACACCGGCTATCGTCCCGACTTCGACAGCGTGCCGCGGGAAATCTGGCAACGGTGCCAGCTGATCTACATCTGCACACCGGGCAATCCCGCCGGTGCGGTCATGCCGGTCGAACAACTGCAGCAACTGATCCGTCTGGCGGACGAATACGACTTCGTCATCGCCTCGGACGAATGCTACTCGGAGATCTACCCGGACGGCGCCGCGGCACCGTCCGGCCTGCTCGCCGCCGCGGCCGGCATGGGGCGCACGGACTTCCGGCGCTGCATGGTTTTCCACAGCCTGTCCAAGCGCTCCAATGCACCCGGTCTGCGCTCGGGCTTCGTCGCCGGCGAATCCGCGCTGATCGCGAACTTCCTGCGCTACCGCACCTACCACGGCTGCGCCATGCCGCCGGCCACGCAGGCCGCCAGCCAGCGCGCCTGGGCTGACGAGCGGCATGTCATCGAGAACCGGCGCCTGTACACGCGCAAGTTCAGCGAGGTACTGGATGTCCTGGCACCGGTGCTCGATGTCCGGCAACCCGATGCAGGGTTTTACCTGTGGGCGCGCACGCCCGGGGATGACGCGGCGTTCGCGCGCGCACTGCACGCGCACTGCAATGTCACCGTGCTGCCCGGCAGCTTCCTGTCGCGCCCGGTCGACGGCTTCAATCCCGGCCAGGGCTATGTGCGCATGGCACTGGTCGCACCGCTGGAGGACTGCATCGAGGCGGCGCAGCGCATCAAGGCATACATCGAGGGCGCCCAGCGGGTATCATAGCGCCCTGCCATTCCATCGATCCGGAGAATCATTTCATGAGCGACCTGCAGGCAACCATCGAAGAGGCCTTCGAACGACGCGCCGACATCACCCCGCGCAGCGTGGAAACCCATGTCAAGGAGGCCACGCTGGAGGCCATCGACATGCTCGATCGCGGCGTTGCACGCGTGGCCGAAAAGCGGGACGGCAAGTGGGTGGTCAACGACTGGCTGAAAAAGGCGGTGCTGCTGTCATTCCGCATCGAGGACAACGCCTTCATCAAGGGCGGTTTCACCAACTACTACGACAAGGTGCCATCCAAGTACGCCGACACCAACTCGCGCGAGTTCCGCGAGGGCGGCGTGCGCATCGTGCCGCCGGCCACCGCTCGCAAGGGTGCCTACATCGCGCCGGGCGCGGTGCTCATGCCGTCCTATGTAAACATCGGCGCCTACGTCGATTCCGGCACCATGGTGGACACCTGGGCCACGGTCGGCTCCTGCGCGCAGATCGGCAGGAATGTGCACCTGTCCGGCGGCGTCGGCATCGGCGGCGTACTGGAACCGGTGCAGGCCGCACCCACCATCATCGAGGACAACTGCTTCATCGGCGCGCGCTCCGAGGTGGTCGAGGGTGTCATCGTCGAGGAAGGCTCGGTCATTTCCATGGGTGTCTATATCGGGCAGAGCACGCGCATCTACGACCGCGACAGGGACGAGATCCTCTATGGCCGCATCCCGGCCGGCTCGGTGGTGGTGTCCGGCAACCTGCCATCCAGGGACGGCAAGTACAGCCTGTACTGCGCGGTGATCGTCAAGCGCGTCGATGAAAAGACCCGCTCCAAGGTCGGCATCAACGAACTGCTGCGCGATATCTGACCGGCGCACCGTACCTTAATGCTAATGGCCACGGAAACACACGGAATTACATGGAAATCGAACTTCCCCGGGAGAATTTTGTATTCCGTGTTCTTCCGTGTGTTTCCGTGGCCATGAATACGAAAACCCATGTCGCCCGCCGTTGAACTCGCCTGTGAGCTGATCGCGCGGCCGTCGGTCACACCCGACGATGCCGGCTGCCAGGCGCTGCTGGCCGAACGCCTGGCTCAGGCCGGCTTCGATATCCAGCACCTGCGCTTCGGCGACGTGGACAACCTGTGGGCGCGGCGCGGTACGGCCACGCCGCTGTTCGTGTTCGCCGGCCATACCGACGTGGTGCCGCCCGGCGCGCTGGACCAGTGGGACTCCGAACCGTTCGCGCCCCTGGTCCGCGATGGCTGCCTTTACGGGCGCGGCGCGGCGGACATGAAAGGCAGCGTGGCGGCGATGGTCACGGCCAGCGAGCGCTTCGTCGCGGCCCACCCGGAACACAGGGGCTCGATCGCTTTCCTGCTCACCAGCGACGAGGAAGGCCCGTCCGTTGACGGTACGGTCAAGGTCATCGAGTGGCTCGCGGCGCGGGGCGAACGCATCGACTGGTGCCTGGTCGGCGAACCGTCCAGCGTGGAGCGCGCCGGCGACGTTATCAAGAACGGGCGGCGCGGCTCGCTCAACGGCAGACTCAGGGTGCGCGGCCAGCAGGGCCACGTCGCCTACCCGCAGCGTGCGGACAACCCGATTCACCGCGCCCTGCAGGCACTGGCCGACCTGGTGGCGGTGGAATGGGACCAGGGCAACGCACACTTCCCGCCGACCAGCTTCCAGATCTCCAACATCCATGCCGGCGACGGCACCGTGAACATCATCCCGGGCACGCTGGAGGTGCTGTTCAACCTCCGCTTCTCCACTGCCTCGACGGCGGACGGCATCCGCACCCGTGTCGAGGACATCCTGCGGGGACACAGGCTGCAGTACACGCTGGACTGGCACCTGTCCGGCGCGCCGTTCCTGACACCCGCCGGCGAGCTGGTCGATGCCACCCGCCAGGCCATAGCGGACATCACCGGCATCCACACCGAATTGTCCACCGGCGGCGGCACCTCGGACGGGCGTTTCATCGCACCCACCGGTGCCCAGGTGGTCGAACTCGGACCGGTGAACACCACCATCCACAAGGTGAACGAGTGTGTCGGTGTCGATGAAATTGACCGGATATCCGCAATCTATGAGAGAATCCTGGAACTACTGCTAGGACAGCCAACGCCATGACATTCACTGCATCTTCTACTCGCTATCAGACTCAGCTGCCGCGCCTGGCCGGCACACTCGCCAGCGTACTGCTGCTGTCGGCCTGCTCCATGGGCCAGCTGGTGGTGCGCGGCACGACCACCATTCTCGACAGCGGCCTGGAGGCGATGAACCGCGAGTCGGACCTGCAACTGGCGCGCGAGGCGATGCCCGCGAACCTGAAGCTGCTCGAAGGTATGCTGATCGAGGATCCGAACAACAGCACCCTGCGCCTGTATGCCGCGGAAGGTTTCTACGGCTACAGCTTCGGCTTTATCGAGGCCGAGGATACCGGGCGGGCTGCAACGCTGTACCGGCGCTGCTACACCCATGCGCAGGCAGCGCTGCAGGCGGCCGGGCTGGCGACCGATCCCGAAACCTCCAGCGCGGAGGCACTCTCAACCGCGGCCGGCAGGCTCGACAAGCGTGCCGTCCCGGCCCTGTTCTGGACCGCCTCCTGTCTCGGCAAGTGGATCGATCTCAACCGCGACACGGTCAGCGGCATTGCCAGCCTGGCCAACGCCGCCGCGTTGATGCAGCGGGCGCTGGAACTGGACGAAGGCTTCTACCATGCCGGCCCGCACCTGTTCTTCGGGGTCTACTACGGCGGGCGTTCGCCCCTGCTGGGTGGCGACTTTGCGCGCGCCGGGCAGCATTTCGTGCGGGCGGCGCAACTGAACCAGGACAAGCTCCTGATGGTCGACGTATTGCAGGCACAATACCTGCACCGGCAGCAGCTCGACCAGGCCGCCTTCCACGCGCGCCTGCAACATGTGCTGGACGCGCCCGCCGACCTCGACCCGGAGCTGATGCTCATCAACAACATTGCCAGACAGCAGGCCGCGCGCCTGCTGGAACACGAGACTGACTGGTTTTAATACACCATGCATATATTGAAAGGAATCCTTGCCGCGCTGCTGCTGGCCCTGGCCTTTGGCACCACGACCGCACAGGCGGAGAAGACCTGGGTGCTCAAGTTCGCCACCCTCGCGCCGGCCGGCACCACCTGGGTCAAGCTGCTGGAGGAATGGGCCGAGCAGGTCAGGACCGAGAGCGGCGGCCGCCTGGTGTTCAAGCTCTACCCGGGCGGCGTACAGGGCGACGAGCCTGACGTGCTGAAAAAGATACGCTTCAACCAGCTGCAGGGCGGCGCCTTCACCGGCTACGGCATCGGCCAGATTTATTCGCCCGCGCGCGTGCTGGAGCTGCCGTTCCTGTTCGAGAACATCGACGAGATCGACTACGTGCGCGAGCGCCTGATGCCATCCATCGAGCAGGGCTATCGCGACAACGGCTATGAACTGATGGGCTGGATGGAAGTCGGCTACATCTACTTCTTTTCCCGGGAACGGATCGCCACGCTGGACGATCTCAGGAAGCGCCGCATCTGGTTCTGGCAGGGTGATCCGCTGGGCAAGGCTTTCTTCGATGCCGGCGGCCTGGCGCCGGTGCCGCTGTCGATCATCGACGTCTATACCAGCCTGTCGACCGGCATGATCGACACGGTGTACGCACCCCCGCTCGGCGCGATTGCGCTGCAGTGGTTCACCAAGACGCAGTACATCACCAACACGCCCATGGCCAACGGCATCGGCTCGCTGGTAGTGTCACGCCGTTTTTACCAGGACCTGCCGCAGGACCTGCAGAAACTGCTCAGGCGCACCGGCCGCGAAACCGGCGCGAAGCTCGTCGCGGCGACGCGCCGGGACAATCTCGAAAGCCTGGAACTCATGCAGGAACGCGGCATGATCATGGTCGAGCCCGACGAGTCGCTCATTTCGGGCGATATCGAAACCATCAGCCAGCAGGCCGGCAAACGGCTGACGGACGACGGCTACATTCCCGAGTCCGTACTGGACCAGGTCAACGGCTGGCTGGACGAGTATCGCGCGGCTCAGGCAGACGCACCGGGCGATGCTGCGCACTGAGCCCGCCTGGATCAGCGCACTGCGCCATTCCCTGATCCGTCTCGACGGTTTCATGGCCGGGCTGTCGCTGCTGATGCTGATGGCGCTGGTGCTCGGCCAGGTCCTGCTGCGCAACTTCATGGATTCCGGCATTCCCAATGCCGACATCCTGTCGCGCTACCTGGTGCTGTACATCACTTTCTTCGGTGCCGCGCTCGCCATCGAGCGTCACCGCCACATCCGTATCGATATCGTGGCCGCCTTCCTGACACCGGCGCGGCTGCGGCGCATCACGCCGCCGCTCTACCTGCTGTCGGCCGTGGTATGCGCCGTGATGGCCTGGGCCGCCATGCGCTTCTGGTATGACGACTGGCAGTATGTCGCCACCCACGAACGCTGGTCGTCCATCCTGGCCCTGATCACGCCATTCGGTTTCTGCCTGATGACCGTGCATTTCCTGCTGGGCGGTTTATACCTGCCGCCCGCGGACGAGCGCCGATGACGGTATTGCTGGTCATCGTCCTGGTCGCGCTGGCCCTGCTCGGCATGCCGCTGTTCATCGCGCTGGCCGGCGGCAGCCTGCTGGCGACCTGGAACGCCGGTCTCGATCCGGCTCTGCTGGCAGTGGAACTGAACCGGCTGGCCTCCTCGCCCTACCTTGCCGCCATCCCGCTGTTCACCTTCAGCGGCGTGGTGCTGGCCGCGGGCGGCGCGCCGCAGCGCATGATCCAGCTGTTCAATGCCCTGGTCGGCTGGCTGCCCGGCGGCATCGCGGCCGTCACGCTCTCCTCGTGTGCCTTCTTCACCGCCTTCTCGGGCGCCTCGGGCGTCACCATTCTCGCCCTCGGCGGCCTGATGATGCCGATGCTGCTGCACGCCGGTTACCGCGAGCGCTTCAACCTCGGCCTGCTCACGACCTCCGGATCACTGGGTCTGCTGTTCCCGCCCAGCCTGGCGATCCTGCTGTACGGCATTGTGGCCGGCGTCAGCATCGACCAGATGTTCCTGGCCGGTATCGTGCCGGGTCTGCTGCTGATGCTGATCCTGGGCCTGTACTGCCTGTATGCCTGCAACAAGGACGGCGCACAACGGCAGCACTTCTCGCTGCGCACCCTGGGTAGCGCAGCGCGTGAAGGCATCTGGGACGTGCTGCTGCCGGTCGGCGTGCTGTTCGGCATCTTCGGCGGCTACGTCACCATCAGCGAGGCCTCGGCCTGCACCGCGGCCTACGTGCTGCTGCTGGAATGCGTGATCCACCGCGATCTGAGCCTGACCCGGCACCTGCCGGGCCTGTTGCGCGACGCCGCCGTCCTGGTCGGCAGCATCCTGATCATTCTCAGCGTGGCCATGGGGCTCACCAACCTGCTGATCGACGCGCAGATTCCGATGA
>JBATJF010000208.1:0-3614 GCA_049668345.1 Gammaproteobacteria bacterium | reverse complement strand
CAGCCGGCGGCGGCCGGCAGTCCCCATTGATAGCCGGCAAACGCCGCGGCGATCGTCAGTACCACGGCGGCCAGTGCCCAGTGCCAGCGCGCCTGCAGACGCACCACCAGGCCGTCCTCGATGCCGGCCGTGCGCAGCAGCTGCCCGAACGCGGCATGCTCGCCTACCTCGCAATGCGCACCGTCGCTGAAGCGCACCACGCGTGGTGCGGCGCCCAGCGGTTCGGAAATCTCCAGGCCGGCGAGCGGCTCGTCGCGCGCCACCTGCTCGCCGTCCACGATCAGGCGGTCGCCGTGCAGGTAGATCGTTACCGGCTGTGGCTGTGCCGTGTGTCCATCGTAGAAGATTGCCGGAATCGGATGCACGCGGACTGCGCCTAGAAGGAGATGTCGAAGTCGAACAGATCCGCCGCTTCCTCGCCGGTGGCGCTGGTTGCCTGCTGCTGGTCGGCCATGAAATCGTCGAGGCTGCCGTCCGGCACCAGGCCGATGTGCTGCAGCCGGTAGCGCGCCAGGCGGATATCGGCGAACGGCTTGAACAGACCCAGCGTCGCCAGGATGCCGAGGAAGTTGGTCAGGTAGATCCAGAACAGCGCACGGGCCTGCACGTCGCTCACCAGGCGGTGCGGGCCGAGCGTGGTGTGGTTCCACACCAGGTTCTGCACGCGCGCGGAAAACCACGGGCCCAGCAGCAGGAACAGCATCAGGTAGATACCCGCCAGGCTCGCCAGGATGAAGGTGGCCAGGTGTGCGCGGGCTTCCTCGTCCAGCTCGTCCGGGTTGGCGAGTTCGAAGGGAAACAGCAGCGCCGTACCGCCCGTGACCAGCGCGATGACCACCAGCACCAGTCCCAGCAGCTTCAGGTAGAGGGCGAAGAACCGGCCGCTGCCGGCGCTGAAGTCGAACGGGGTGTTGGCGTACCAGCTGTTGCCATGCTGGAAGCGCTTGATGCGCTGGTGCGCCAGCGGTGACATCAGGTAGAGGGTGACCAGTGCGAGCAGCGGGAACAGCAGGAAGTTGATGTAAGCCTGGCCGGTGCTGCCGCGGAACGAGAAACGCAGGCCGCGGTGGCTGCTGTTATGCAGCTTGAAACACAGCGAGCGTACGATCAGCCAGGGGAAGACCAGCGCCAGCAGCGCCAGGGAGAGCAATGCCAGGCGCGGCGAGGCCGCGCTGGAAAACTGGTAGGCGAGCAACAGCACCACCGCGATCATCCGCCCCTTCAGTATCGCCAGCGGGGCGCCGTGAAAATCGAAGCTGCTGCGCGCCAGGGTGGTATTCAGGTAGAAGTATTTCAGGCGCCGCACCTTGGCCCAGGCGGAATAGACGCCGAGGGTGAGGATGCTCAGCGCGATATTGACGATCCAGATACGGAAATATTCAGGGCCCTGGCCGGTGAAGGTCAGGCGTTGTGCCTCTGCGGTGGCCGTGTTGAGCGTCATGCTGGCTCCCAGTTTTAATCGGATGGGCGTTGCTGCAGGCCATTGTGCCGGTCAGGCGCGCCGGGTGCCAGTGCTGTTGCTCCGGGTAGAACGCGCCGGACATGTCCGGCATGGATGTCCCAGGAGTTGTTCAGGGGCATGGACAAACAGTCAGGAATAAAGGCGCTGCAGGGAAGTTGAGCACCGAGCCCCCGGTCGCGCCAGCTGCTGCGGAGGGGTTGAATTCGATTGACAGCAGGCAAGCCAAAAAAATGCGGGCCGGTTGGCCCGCATTGAAATGACCGCGAAGGCCCAGGAGAGCTAGAGCGCTGCCCAGGTCGTCATGATCGTGGTCTCGTACAGGTCGTCCCCGTCGGCGTCGACCAGGATCTCGACATTGATCCCGTCCGGCTGGGCGATCAGCCGTGCCTTGGAATTGTCGAGACTGTTGGTGATCAATAGTTCACCCGCC
Organism: Gammaproteobacteria bacterium; assembly: GCA_049668345.1. Classification (GTDB taxonomy): domain Bacteria; phylum Pseudomonadota; class Gammaproteobacteria; order UBA9214; family UBA9214; genus UBA9214. The sequence goes on along the minus strand of JBATJF010000208.1, from coordinate 1,722 downwards.
GTAGGATCGGAAGGTACGAGGAAGTCGTTACCCGTGAAGGCGACCAGCGTGACAAAGGACACGGCGCCGCCGATCGTCGAACTGGTGATGGTCCCGCTGAAATCGCCACTGTAATCCCCGCTGTTGATATTGCTCCTGAGGTCGTAGCTGTAATTCGACAGGACCTCAACCTCGCCACCTGCCGTGGCCGTGAGTGAGTTACCGGACAGCAGCAGGTTTGTGTCCCCGGCCAGGGTTACATCCATCTGCATAGAGATATCACCGTTCCCTGTGGCTACAACACCACCGTCATTTACCGAGAACGAAGTCAGGGTCACGTCAATGCCGAGGGCATACGGTGGGAAGAAGGCGAAGTTGGGCGTGACCGAGCTGATGGTCATGGCCAGCGTACCGTTTGATATGATGCCGGCTTCATTGCAGCTATTGAACTGGATGGTTATCGTGTCACCGACGGACAGGGTAATGGGGTCGGCGACATTCCCGGATACCGTCAGGCTCCCGCCATTCGTACAGAGTTCGGTTGTCTGCGGGATGACGACACCGGGAAGACTGCCGGCGTTTGCCTGGTCAGCCAGTGACGACAGTCGACGCAGCTGTTCGACAAAAAAATCGTGATAATTGAAATCACTGCCCACGGTATTGGTCGAAACACCGGTCAGCATACCCGCTCCGCCGGCAGCGCCCTCCACAATATCCACTGAATTGACTACCACCGCCCCGACCGCCTCGGCATTGGTCATGGTGATACTGACGCCGGTTGCGGGGGGCAAGGCGATACCGGCACCCCCACCGCCGCCGCCACCACCACAGGCGACCAGCAGCATGGCTGTCAGTCCAAGGTACACACTGGAAATAACGGTTCTGGTGAACTTCATCGAGTTCCTCCTGGATTGTCAAAAATAGGCATCATCGGAGTACGTCTCAAGGCACTGGCGCGGGAGCGTATCCACAGGCCTCCCGGGCAGCTTGATAGCGGTCAATCACGCGTGCTCTAGCGGCAGGTCAGCAGGTTCCTGTAGCACCTTTCACCGTGTGACAGGCCGAAAGTGTAACTAGACACCTATATTGCGATGGTGATCACCAAATGCGGCCGGCCTCGGTGAGAATCCTCTTACTGGTCGGGCGTCGTGTTCAGGTGCGAGGTGGCGGTGCTACCGGTCGTCCTGTGCGATCGGTCGGGTCGGGAATACCGTCTGCGCCGGGTCGCGAGGAAGCGCTACTGACATTTTTGGCAGGGCTGCGGGCAACGCGGCGCGACTGCCGGTATCTTCCGCCGCGTACCCGGTTGCCATGCCAGCCAGGTCGGCATGCTTGCATGGCGTTCGCTCCGGAGCTAGTGTAGGCGCACATTTTCAGTCAGATCATGGAAGTACAACAAGGAGAGACCCTATGAAGATCATCCCTGCCGTCCTGGCGAACCTGTTCACGCTGCTGCTGCTCACGGCCTGTGGCGGCGGTGGTGGTGCCACTGGCATCACCGGTAATGCCGGGCTGGGCGGGACCGTCACCAACGGGGTAAGCATTACCGCACTGAATGCCCCCAGTGTGGCGGCCGCGGTGCTGAATGGCATGGCCGCCATCACCGGCAGCTCGGACGGTGCCGCCTCGGCCCCGCCGCTGATTACCGGTGTCGCCGTCAACGCCACATCGGGCAACTTCGGTCTGCCCGGGGTGCTGCTCGATCAGCTGGTCCGCGTGCCGGCATTGCAGAATGCACCGAAC